>DASVYI010000131.1:0-5893 GCA_036392275.1 Nitrosospira sp.
CATGTCGATTTGAGCGGAATGGACGATACGGGGATCGGCAGTCCGGTAACGCTCTGGGGGAAGGGAATGTCTGTGGATGAGGTGGCGCAAGCGGCGGGCACGGTCGGTTATGAACTGTTATGTGCTTTGGCGCCGCGAATGAAAATAGTTACATGACCCAAAAGGAAACGAGGAGATCTCCGGATATCTCCTCACCAGCATTCCTCATTGGCGGCGGCAACTTCCGGTGGGGGACTCGCCGGGCCTGAGCGCCGGAAATCATCCGGAGATTCTATGCGGGACTGAATTCCGGAGAATTATTCGACTTTCGCCTTGGAGCGCAGATCCGCGACATATGCCGCAAATTGCCGCTGTAGCACCCGTTGCGCCAGGTTCTGCTTGATTTCGTCGAATGGCGGAATTTTCAGGGGGCGAACGTCATCCAGCCGGATTACGTGCCACCCGAAGGGAGATTTCACCGGCTGGTCGGTAAGCTTGCCCTTGCCCAGTTTTGTCAAGGCTTCTGCAAAGGGTTGGACGTAGCTCGCAGCGGGACTCCAGTCCAGTTCGCCACCCTTGCTTTTGCTGCCGACGTCCAGCGATTTGTCCTGTGCGATCTTTTCAAGCTTCTCCCCCTTTTTGATGCGGGCGATGATGTCTTTGGCTTCCGCCTCGCTTCCCACCAGGATGTGATGAGCCTTGTATTCCTTGTCGCCCATCTGAGCCTTCAGGGCATCATATTCCTTGTGCAACTCCTCATCGCCGACCGGGTGACTCTTGACGTAATCAATCTGATATGCCCTGACTAACGCGGTCAGTCGTGCAATGTCGAGCTGGGCGGCAAAATCCGGATCCTTGTCGAGTCCTTTTTTCATCGCGTCCTGGGCTATGACTTCCTCGGATATGAGATCATCGCGCAAAGCCTTCCGCGCTTCCGGCGTGTCCGGCTGACCCTGGGAAGTCCGCGCTTTCATTATGAATTCGAGCCGTGATTGAGGGATCGCCACACCGTTCACTTTAGCCATCGTTGAAGCGGACGAAGTGGCCGTCGCGGTTTGGGCCTGAGCAGTCGTCACGGCAAGCAGGCCGGAAACACCCAACGCCGTCAGTTGTGCAATTTTTCTAAAATGCATAGGAGTCCTTGTCAATGGGTCGAAATCAAATCAAATTCTTGGGGAGTATACGCCTTTACGCTCAACGCGTGAATATTCTTATGCATCATTTCGTGAAGCGCGTCATAAACCAGACGATGCCGGGCTAGCGGTGATTTGCCGGAAAATCTGGATGAAACGATGGTGAGTAGGTAATGCCCACCGCCACCCCTGGCACCCTCATGCCCGGCATGCCGGGCGCTCTCATCTACGATGCTGATCCGTTGCGGCTCAAGAACGGTGAGCTTCTGTGTGATCAATTCGACGGTGTCCATCGGATTTCACGCCGGCATGATTTTTTTGAACGGTTTGACCGTCAATCTGGCATAGACACCCGCGGCGGCATACGGATCAGCCTCCGCCCATTTGCGCGCATCTTCCAGCGATTCGAATTCGGCAATTATCAGGCTCCCGGAAAACCCCGCCGGGCCCGGGTCGGGGCTATCGATTGCGGGATATGGTCCAGCCAGGATGAGGCGGCCCTCGTCCTGCAGTGCGCGGATTCGTTCCAGATGGGCCGGGCGAACGGGTATGCGCTTTTCCAGGCTATCGGGAACATCTTCACCATTGATGGCGTACAGCATCAGGTTTCCTTGTCCTCCTTGTCTTCCATGTATTTTGCCAGTATCAATCCCTGCAACAAGACAAATGCAAACATCAAACCCATGAAGCCGAACAATTTGAAATTGACCCAGGTCTCGGTGGAGTAATTGAAAGCAACGTAAAGATTGGCTCCGCCCATCAGTGCGAAAAACGCCGCCCAACTGGCATTCAGACGCGTCCATACCGGCTCGGGCAGCGTGATTTGCTCTTTCATCATGACGCGAATCAAGTTCTTCTTGAAAACCGCCTGGGCTAATAGCAATGCACCGGCAAACAGCCAGTAGAGCACCGACGGTTTCCATTTGATAAATGTCTCGTCCTGCAAGATCAGCGTCGCGCTGCCGAAAATCACAATAATGACGAGGCTGACCCATAGCATGGTATCCACCTTGCGGTGGCGAAACCATACCCAGCCAATCTGACCAAAAGTGGCGGCAATGGCAACCGCGGTGGCGGCATAGATGCCATAGATCTTGAACGTGACAAAAAACAGGATTACCGGAAAGAGATCAAAGAAAAACTTCATAAATACCGAACAGTTCGAGCTGCGGACCGATGCGGCAATTATGGCGGCAACTCATGGAAAAAGCTATTGAATTCCGGGTATTCGGAGGAACAGGAACAATAAAATCCGTGAGTCCCCAAAAAAAACCGGACCGGACTTGCCAGTAGCTCCACGGGGACCGCTGAGGAAGTCAGCGCTCCGCGGAGAATCTGCCGAAGGCTTACATCCCGTCAATTTCCCGATCAAGCCGATCGAGCTCGAGTGAAGTCGAGTTGATGCAGTAGCGCAAGCCCGTTGGGGCGGGACCATCGTCGAACACATGCCCCAGATGCGCATTGCAACGCGCGCACAATACCTCTGTCCGTCTCGTGAAAAAGCTGCGGTCTTCTTCCGCGGCGACATGGGTCTGATCGATGGGTTGCCAAAAAGAAGGCCAGCCCGTGCCGGAATCGAACTTGGTATCCGAACTGAATAACGGGGAGCCGCAGCAGGCGCAGCGGTATATCCCGGAATCATGACAGTTCCAGTATTCGCCGGTAAACGGGCGTTCCGTGCCCTTTTCGCGGCACACGTGATATTGTTGCGGTGTAAGCTGCGTTTTCCATTCCTTGTCGGACTTGACAATCTTGTCGGCCATGATTTTCTCCGTTCAGAATCGGTGAGTGTCGATACCGCCGGCAACACCTCAGGCAAGCGTATTCTGTATTCTCAATGCAAGTGTGCCGGCGCCACTTCGCCTTCCTCCGGAAATTCCGCGTGCACCACTTCACCTTCCGGATTCGGAAACAGCGGAGCGCCACATTCTTCGCAATACTCCAGAAGAAAGCGGTCTTCCAGCAAGGTTGTGTCGGTTACACCGCATTCCCGCAAGGTGGCTTCAATCTGCGCCACGATATCGGTACTTTCATCCTCATCCCCGACCAACGCCCAGACTAGCCCGTAAAGCACATTATTATGGTCCCTGAGCGTGAAGCTGACGCGATATTCCTCCAGCCATTGGTCGTAAAAAGGTGCAATTACCGCGCGTAGCCTGCTCGGAGAGACGTTCAACGTGGATTGTAGAAAATCAACGGTTGCGTGCGTGGAATAGGGCCGGGCGAGGCGGTCGGCCGTCCGCCATGCCGAAAAAAAACCGTCGGGGCTGAGTACTTCGAACGCGCATCCCCGAAATAGCGGCCGCAAAGCTTCAGTACCCAAATCCCGCCATGCCGACAATAATTCTTCCTTCCAAGATCTTGCTTCCATTGCGTTTCCGGCCCCTTTGCTTTCGACTGCCCCTTCAGTTTGTTGCCAGCGGAACATGGGTTGCCCTTGCAATACCGCAATCGCTCCGAGGACGTAACGGGTATCCGACAAAAAGCGACCGGTTTCAGCCAGATTACGCGGATTCATATGCAACGCGGATTCACCGGCCAGTGCTGCCGCCCACAGTTTGCGGGCGAGCTCATGCGTGAGATGGTAGCCGCGCGGCAGTTGGTCGGGACTGAAGAGGCAATCCGCCAGCACAAACCGGGCATCTTCCACCAGCACATGTGTCTGCAATTGTATCCGAAGATTGGTGAGCACTTCTTCCATCACGGGTCCGGAGGGGATCGAGAAGCGCGACCAGGTCAGTACCGGTATCGCGAACATCAGCAGATCATAGCCATGTTCGCCCCTTGCAGCCGTGCCGCATTCGATTGCCGCTTCGATGGCATAGATGAACTCGCCATAGGCCACGGGATCGGCATCGTAAAGCTGATCAAGCGCGGCTTCGAGGTTCTGATCATCTCCCGAGCGCAGTTGGGCGCGTATCTTTGCGGCGAGGCGGTTTTCCCAAAAGGTATCTTCGATGTGGCTGCCGGAGGCGGCAAGGCCCACTGCCAGGCGGTAAAGCTCCTGGACGACCCGCGGGGATTTGGTACGATGGGGCGCGCGAAGCTTTTTCATGAAGTGACTGGAAATGATCAAATAGCCATTTTAACTCAAATCCATCCAAGGACGGAGGATCCCTTGGAGCATGCCAGTGCTTGCCTTGGGTGACGATAGAAATTAATATGTGAAAGTAAAAAATTTCAAACCGGGGATTTCAGCAGCCTCCCCATTCAAGACGCTCGCGTCCAAGGCCTGCTCCAATCTTGGGGAATTGCCCCGCAGAGGAGAGCCCATGGATGTCTCACGCCAACGTCACAGTAAAAGTACACAGAGCCCCGCATCCATCACGCTGGCACAAGCTGCTCGCTATTGGCTAAAGCTTGGGTTCATCAGCTTTGGAGGACCAGCCGGGCAGATTGCGATCATGCATCACGATTTGGTGGAGGAGAAGCGCTGGATTTCAGAAAAGCGTTTTTTACATGCACTGAATTACTGCATGGTGCTGCCCGGTCCCGAAGCTCAACAGCTTGCGACGTATATTGGCTGGTTGCTGCATCGAACGCCGGGTGGCATCCTGGCAGGCGGATTGTTCGTTTTGCCCTCCTTCTTCATCCTCGTCGCCCTGGCGTGGATTTACATGGCTTACGGCTCGCTTCCCGCGATTGCGGGAATGCTGCATGGTTTTAAGCCGGCAGTGGTGGCAATAGTCCTGTTCGCCGCTTATCGAATTGGATCGCGGGTATTACGAAATGCGCCAATGTGGAGCATTGCCACCATCGCTTTTCTCGCTACCTTTGTTTTTAAATTACCCTTTCCGTTCATCATATTTGCAGCTGGTCTGGCGGGTTTTGCGGGAGGCCACTTCTTTCCGCAATATTTCGAACGGGGTGATGGACACGGCGGTACTCAAAAGGAATGGAGGCCCGCTCTCATTGACGATGACACACCCATCCCCGATCATGCCTTGTTCAGTTGGGGACGACTGGCGCGTATAGCGGCTGCCGGGTTTGCCATTTGGCTGACAGCGATGAGCCCACTGATACTTCGCTATGGCTGGGATGGCACGTTCACGCAGATCGGCTGGTTCTTCACCAAAGCGGCATTGCTAACCTTCGGTGGCGCCTATGCGGTTCTGCCGTATGTTTATCAAGGTGCGGTGGAAAATTACCAATGGCTGTCTACAGTCCAGATGATTGACGGGCTTGCTCTGGGTGAAACCACGCCCGGCCCCCTCATCATGGTCGTCACTTTCGTTGGTTTTGCCGGTGGCTGGGTTAAAGAAGTTTTGGGTCCCGAGGCGATTTTTTTATCGGCTTTCATCGCTTCCGCAATAGCCACCTTTTTTACTTTTCTGCCGAGTTTTATTTTTATTTTTCTGGGCGGCCCTTTTATCGAAACCACGCGCGGCAATTTGAAGCTGGCGGCGCCACTCACAGCCATCACCGCCGCCGTGGTCGGAGTCATTGTCAATCTCGCCTTGTTCTTCGCCTATCACGTGTTCTGGTCATTGGGTCCAGGTCAGCCGCTGGACTGGTTTGCAATACTGGTGGCTGCTGTAGCCCTGGTTGCGTTATTTCGCTTCAAAGCAGGAGTCATCCCCGTCATCCTGAGTTGTGGCGGGCTTGGCATGGCAGCGAACCTGCTTCATTAAATGTCCGAAAAACAGGAGGTGAAAACTCCACGGAAGCGCTTCGAGAGGCATTGGCGGACGTGGGCCGCGCTGCGCTAAGGCTTACGGCCGGGGTTTTACGCTATTGTGATAGTTGATCCAGGGCGATTTTGACAGTTTTCGCCAAATCCT
>DASVYI010000132.1:0-8414 GCA_036392275.1 Nitrosospira sp.
CAAATCCAAAAGTCTGTTTGAAAAATAACCGGGATTGGTAATAGATAGGGGTCTCGGGACCGCCTTTTTGCAGTTCGAAGTTCTGTATGGCCCCACCCAGCCCTTTCAAATCCGATAGAGGCCGCATGGATATCATCTCCGGCACGAAATAAATTTCCCCGCCTTGCCATGTCTTGAGCCCCAGGTACAGCGTTGCCGTCCCGGTAAAGCTTCTTTCGCTTCCCGGCAATAATGAATTGATACTCCCGTTCAGATTGGTATACGAAGCCGGAAATCCGCTTTTCCAACTGGAAATGTAGGTGAACTGGCCATAAGCATTCCAGCGCTCGTCCTTCAGGTCGTGAAGTCCCTTTTTCGCCAGCACATTCATGAAGTCGAATTCATCCTCGCCGCGAGGATCCGGCTCCGTAACCCCGGCATGTACCGGCACGACCGAAAATAGCAGGTAACAGACAAGAAGTATCTTGAACAGCACTGTTGCTCCGAGGCTTCCCGAACCCGGAATGACACGCCAGTCTGCGAGGTGCTCGATCACCGGCCGGCGTGGAAATATTTTGCAGGATATCATTGCCCCGGCGCTCCACACGGCAATTTGTAATTTTAATTATGCTGCCTGATTGTAACTGCAGATTGCATCGATCAGTTGTAGCACTGGTCGAGGCTCCTGGAACCATTCGCCGGCATCTGGATGGTCCGGCACGGTGGTGCGGCGGACACCGCATCACCACCGGGCAAGCAGATATCCGCGCAGCGCCAGATCATGATCATGCGGAAGCCTCGGGTATCAAACCGGAGATTCAACAATCAATGGGTGTATTTGGGGTAAACCAGAATGTTAACGGCAAGTGTGCCGTTAACATCGAGATACCACCATCTGCCTGCGGCAAGATGATGGCGAGGAGAATCCTGCGTGATCTTACCGTGACAGAGCCAGAACGTTACTTTGGCAACTACAACTACCAGAGTTTGTGCCCACGAGTGGACTCCGTAAAATGAAGACGGGTCGAACTATAACTAAACTGTATATGCAGGTAAAGTTAAATTTTTATTACTTATTTGGCTTGTTTCCAGCCTATTTCTGGCAATACGGGCAATAAAAACTCGAACGCTGCCCCTGCCTGATCTGGGCGATGGGCGTACCGCACTTCCGGCAGGGTTGCCCGGTTCGCCCGTACACCCAATATTGCTGTTGAAAATAACCGGGATTGCCCTCGATATTGACAAAATCACGCAAACTGCTTCCGCCGGCTTCAATCGCTCGATTGAGTGTTTCCTTTATTGCTTGCGCGAGCTTTTCATACCGCCTTGCGCTGATCCGCCCCGCTGCAGTCACCGGATGGATTCCCGCGTCAAAGAGCGCTTCATTTGCGTAAATATTGCCGACTCCCACAACGATACGGCTGTTCATCAGCACCTGTTTGATACTGGCGCTGCGCCCCCGTGTCTGTTTGTACAACAGGTCCCCGCTGAAAGCTTCGGTGAGCGGCTCGGGTCCCAGTCGAGCCAGTAACGGATGACGCATGACATCGCCTGTTTCCCAGAGCATGGCGCCAAAACGGCGCGGGTCCCTGAAACGCAGCACCATGCCGTTATCCAGAACCAGATCGACATGGTCATGCTTTTCCGGTGCCGCGGCTCCCGTGGCGGGCAATAGCCTCAGGCTCCCCGACATGCCGAGATGTACGATCAGCGTGCCCTTGTCCGTGCCGAGCAACAGATATTTGGCGCGCCGCGCCACTTTGCCGATACTCAGGCCGCTCAGTTTTTGTCCCAGATCGAGCGGCACCGGCCAGCGCAGTCCTGGATTTCTTACCGTTGCGCCGGCAACGCGGTGTCCCTCGACGTGCGGGGCAATGCCGCGGCGGATGACTTCGATCTCCGGCAGTTCAGGCATGAGAGTCACGGAAAATTGGAGGATTCATCTTTTTCTTCGCCTCCACCAAATGACGGCGCCGCTTGCGAAAAAGGTCAGCGGCAATATGATGAGGAATCCGGCCGTAATCACGAATTGCGCTGTTTCACTCAGGACCAGGTTGCCATCGGGCGCAACGCGGGATGGAACGGAGATAAGATTTTCGTCGCCCGCAAGCCAGTTGACGAGATTCATGCCGAAATCCAGATTCTTTCCATAGCCGAGATAATTGTTGGACAGGAAATGGCTGCTGCCAATGACTGCAACGCGCTGCTCACGATCCTGCACGGTTCGACTCAGCGCAACCGCGAGGCTCACGGGACCTGACACATCGTACGCTTCCTCGAAGGCGACTCCCGCATCGAGCTTTCCGGTTTCCACCCAGCCGCTTTGTGCGCTCTCCACCAGCGAAACGCTTTGCCATTCCTCGTTTTCGTTGACCGTTATCTGGCGAGCGAAAGGAAAGACGGTAATATAGTCGAAGTTCCGCGTAACGGGGTGATGGCCATAACTCGCTCCCAGCGCAAAGGTAACCGGCATCTTCAACTGTTGGGCCTGAGGGTCGATCACCACGCCCGGTGTGAGCGTCAGATCCAGTTTTTCTGCCAGCGGCTGTAATCCGCGCAGCGGTCCCTGATCCAGCAACCACAACAGATTGCCTCCGCGTGCGATATAGGCGAGCAGCTTTTCCACTTCTCCTTCAGGCAGATCGGTTTGCGGAGAAGAAATGATGAGCACGCTGGCATCGCGCGGCACATCCGGGGCAACCGCAAGATTGATCGGGCCGTTTTTGAAGCCCCTGATCATCAAGTACTTGCCGAACTCGCCCAGCTCGCGGCTCGCGATACCATCGAGCCTGCGCTCCCCATGACCGGCCAGGGCCATGACATGTCTTTCACCCTGCCGCGCCATTCGCATCAACAGATTGGTCAGCGCCTGTTCGTTGAACGTTGCGAGGTGCTCGCGCCTGCCGTTGAACTCGACCACCATTTCCCCGTTGACCTGAACCCCCGCTTCCTGCGCAACCCCGGGTTGCTCCGCGGGGTCGACGAATATGACGGTGAAATCGGGTTTGACGCGCCGGTAAGGTAATAGAAACTCTTCGATCAGTCCGCGCACATTCCCCAGCTGGGCATCCCGGGCTGTGGCGTAAACGGCGACCCTGACCGGGCCATCGAGTTTTTTCAGCACATCCACGCTTGCCGGGCTCAAGCTGTTCCGTCCGTTCTGGCTGATGTCCCATTGGGTGCGCGTTTGCGCTGCCAGGTAGCCCAGCAGCACGGCCAGCGAAATCAACGACACGACAAACAGGCCATTTTGAGCCAGGCGTCGCATGCGCAGTTTGTCATCTGCCGCAGCCATTGTTCGCCTTTACACAGTTATACGGTTACACAATTTCAAGCGCTTATCCGCTCGCTATCCATCCGGCGAATGGATAATGTGAGAAAGACGAGAACGAATAGCGCAAAGTACGCGAGGTCGAAGGTATCGATCACGCCCCTATTGAAACCTTCGTAATGGGCAAGCAGGGAAAAGTTGCGCGCAATGCCGTCATTGGTATCATCCGCTACATTGTCGATAATCCATAACCCGAGCAATACACCGAGCGTCCCGGCCCCCGCGGTGGCGGGCTGAGCGCTCAGCGCGGAAATATAAAGGCCAAGCGCGGCAAAACAAGCCGAGAGCAGAAACAGGCCAGCGACATTGCCCAGTAACACGCCGAAATCCACCGGGCCGCCCGCGAGCAGAGACATCGACAATGCGACGGCCATAGCGATTACTGCGGAAAAGAAAATCATCATGCCGAGAAATTTTCCCAGTACGATATCGGTCATCGAAATAGGCGCCGAAACAAGAAAAGTCAGCGTGTGGTTGCGGCGTTCCTCGGCAATGAGACGCGCGGTCAAAAGGGGGGTGATCATCAGCAATACGACTGCAACCATGGCGAACAACGGCACGATGATCATTTCCGTGAATCCCGGGGGATTGGCAATCTTTACCAATTGCGGCTGAATTCGCAAAAAGGTATCGAGATGCGCCAGGAAAACCCAGGTCAGCACGCATTGCGCCAGCGCAAGGATTACCCAGGCCAGCGGAGTGCTGAACAGTATTTTCAGTTCCTTTCGCGCAACCGTTATCATGAGATCATAAATTTGCCGGATATTCGATGTTCATGGTGTATTGCACGAAAACCTCTTCCAGGCTCACCCTCTTCTGTTTCAGCCCGCCCACCGAATCCGAGAACACCATGCGTCCCTCGTGCAGGATTTGTACCCGGTCGCATACCGCCTCGACCTCGGGCAGGATATGGGTCGATAAAATGACGCTGCGCTTCGCGCCAAGTTCACGGATGAGGGAGCGGATGTCGCGCATCTGGTTGGGGTCGAGCCCCGTCGTCGGCTCATCGAAGATGATTACATCCGGATCATGAATGATCGCCTGGGCAATTCCTACCCGCTGCTGATAGCCTTTCGAAAGCAGGCCGATCAAGCGCGACCGTGCATTGTTCAGCCCGCAGCGTCGCACGACCTCATCCAGTGCCGCAGCGATTTTCACTTTTTTGACGCGATGCAGCCTGGCGGCAAGCGTCAGGTACTCGCTCACCGTCAGTTCCCGGTAAAGCGGCGGTATTTCCGGCAGATACCCAATACATGCCTTGGCTTCGCGCGGCTTGTCCAGCAGATCGATGCCACAGATTTTGATGACACCGGCGCTGGGGGCAAGGTTGCCGGTCAGCATGCGCATGATCGTGGTTTTCCCGGCGCCATTGGGACCCAGAAAGCCCAATACTTCGCCACGTCTCAGTTCGAGGTTGATGTCATGCACAGCAGCGCGCGTGCCGAAATAACGGCGCAAGCCGCTAACCGACAGAGTAGGCGAAGCGATTTGTGCGGTCATAAAAAAGTTCAGGCTGTGTTATGGCCTGTGTTATGGCGTTTGCAAGATTCCTGCCGGATAGCCGGCGCCGATACTCATTCGCAACCATGGATTTCGCGGATTTACAGAAGGCTGTTTATCAAAGCACTTGCAAACCCGCCGGGTTGTTCCTGTACTCCCTTGTTCCGCTGTCCACTTGTGATAAGCGCAAAATATACCTAATATGTGGCCTATACCAAAAGGTACCAAAAGGTACCAAAGGTACAAAAAGGGACCTGTACCGAAAGACTAAGCCCCGCCTTTGCCCCATTTTCGAACCTTGCCTGGAATTCCCACATGAGCCTGAAAATCCCTGGCGCATTATTGCTGCTGACATTTTTCGCTGCGTGCGCGCAGATTCCGGCCAAGACCGATACGAAGGCGCGGGCGGGCAAACCGGAAGAGAAAAAAGAGGCTGCGCGGGCAAATTTGCCCAGCCAGGATTTGACCGCTCCCCTGCTGTTCGATTTTTTGCTGGCGGAAACGGCTCTGCAGCGTGGCGATCAGGAACTGGCCATCCGTACCTATCTCAAACTCGCGAAAACCACCCGTGATCCACGTGTGGCGCAGCGCGCCACCGAAATTGCCCTTCAATCGCGTCAACCCCTGCCGGCACTCGAAGCAGCAAAAATGTGGATCGAGCTCGAGCCCGATTCGGTGAGCGCCCGCCAGACGGTGGCGGCTCTGCTGGTCAATATCGGCCAGCTGGATGAGGCCCGGCCCCATCTGGAAAAGTTGCTGGCTTCGGAAGGAAGCAATGTCGGAGAAGCCTTCATGCAATTGAATAGCCTGCTGCTTCGCAATCCCGACAAGAATGCCACATTCGAATTGGTGAAGCAGCTCGCGCAACCTTACCCCAATCTGCCCGAGGCCCATTTTGCAGTGTCGCAGGCGGCCTGGTTCGCCAACCAGTTCGATGCCGCACTGGCGGAAATGAAGCAGGCGCTCGCGCTTCGGCCGGAATGGGAAATCGCGGCAATTTATCAGGGGCGGATACTGGCGCGTACTTCCAATGCCAGCGCTATCGAATTTTTCGAAAATTATCTCAAGAGTCATCCCAAAGCCAACGATACACGCATCACCTACGCGCGGCTATTGCTGGCTGAAAAAGATTATACCAAGGCACGCGAACAGTTCGAGCAACTGCTGGCGGAAAATCCGGGGAATCCGGATGTCACCGTAGCAGTGGGTTTACTGTCGCTGGAATTGCGCGACTATGACGCGGCCGAGTCCCATTTCAAGAAAGCACTGGAACTGGATTACAGGGATCCCGGCATGGTGCGTTTCTATCTGGGCGGCATTTACGAAAAAAATCAGAATATTGGCGCGGCGATGGAATCGTACCGCTCGGTGACGAGCGGCACCCAGTATATTCCCGCGCAAATCAAATACGCGGTACTGTTGAGCAGGCAGGGAAAGATGAACGAGGCTCTTCACCACTTGCAGCAGCTGCCGGTGGCGAACGATCAGCAGCGCGTCCAGCTGATCATTGCGGAGGCTCAGTTATTGAGGGAATCGGGCGCTTATCAGAAAGCCTATCGCTTGCTCAGCAGCGGTCTGATCAAATTCCACGATTCGCCGGAACTGCTGTATGACCGCGCGCTGGCGGCGGAAAAAATCGGCAAGACCGATACCATGGAACAGGATTTACGCAAACTCATCCGGTTGAGACCCGATAATGCCCACGCATACAACGCTCTTGGCTATGGACTTGCCGAACACCACAGCAACCGCCTTCAGGAGGCGCTGGAACTCATCGAGAGGGCGATTCAACTCTCTCCCAACGATCCCTACATCATCGACAGCCTGGGCTGGGTGCATTACCGCATGGGCAACCTCAATCAGGGGCTCAGTTTCCTGCGGCAGGCATTCGGGATGAATCCGGATCCGGAAATAGCAGCCCATCTGGGTGAAGTGCTCTGGGTGCAGGGAACAAGGGAGGAAGCAAAGGAAATCTGGCAGTCGGCGCTCAAGAATCATCCCGGCAATGAAGCATTGCTCGCTACCATGAAAAAATTCATGAAGCAGCACGCCGCGCCGTAAAGCTGCAAAGATGAACAATGCCGGCGTAGAGCCGCTTCAGTCCATGCGCTTTATTTTTCCCTGGTGGAGCCTGTTTTTATGCGCACCGCCGTTTTTTGCCGGCTGCGCACTGGTGCCGCCTGCCCAAAAGAATAACGTGGCCAGCACTGTCTTCACCGAGCCGGTGTCCGGTGCCGCGGATTCGCGGTCCGCAAGCTTTCTGATGGCAGGCAGGATAGCGGTGAAGGGGGGCAAGGAGAGTTTTTCCGGTGGAGTGCAGTGGCGTCATGCTGAAGAGGGAGACGAAATTCTGCTGCTTTCCCCGCTGGGACAGACCCTGGCGCAAATCCAGCTCAATACTGATGGCGCGTTTCTGACGACATCCGAGCATCAAACCTACTACGCCGCCGATGTCGAAAGCCTGACCGAAAAGGTGCTGGGTTGGGATTTGCCACTTGCGGGTCTGCAATACTGGGTTCAAGGCGTGAATTCGCCCCTCACGGCATCCGAAATCGACCTGGATGCCGGCGGCCGGGCTGTGGCTATCCGGCAGGATGGATGGGATATCGATTATTCGAGCTATTTCTCCGCATCAGCGCTGCATGTTACCCCGGCTCAGGCTCAGACCCAGACTCAGGCTCAGATTCCGCGCCCGCGATCATTGCGGCTCAAGCGCGGCGAACTTCAAATAAAATTCATCGTGGACGCCTGGAGTCCGGACGGCAACTGACGCGTCCGGGGCTCAGGACTTCTTTCTTACAGGAACTTCTTTTACCAGAAATGAACCAGCTCGTCTGTCCTGCTCCCGCCAAACTGAACCTGTTCCTGCATGTGGTCGGGCGCAGGGAAGATGGCTATCACCTCCTGCAAACGGTTTTTCGCCTGCTGGATTTTTCCGATCAATTGCAGTTCGTTTCGCGGGACGATGGCGCGATCAGGCTGCATACGCCCATTCCCGGCGTGCCGGAGGAACAAGACCTGTGCGTGCGCGCCGCAAAGCTGCTGCAACAGGAGAGCGGTGTTTCGCTGGGCGTGGATATTTTCATGGAAAAGCGTATCCCGATGGGTGGCGGGCTGGGCGGAGGCAGTTCCGATGCCGCCACGACATTGCTGGCGCTCAACCGTTTATGGGGACTGGGCTGGAAAAGGGATCCGCTGTTGAAGCTGGGATTGCGGTTGGGAGCGGATGTACCGGTATTCATTTTCGGCGAAAATGCCTTCGCTGAAGGTGTCGGCGAAAAACTCTCCGCCATTGCATTGCCGCCCGCCTGGTATCTCGTTTTGACGCCGCCCGTGCATGTCGCCACTGCACAGGTTTTTGCCAGTAAGGAATTGACACGAAACACGATTCCCATCAAAATACCGCCCTTTTCCGTAGAGCGCGGGCATAACGACCTCGAGCCCGTGGTATGCCGCTCCCATCCCGAAGTGGCGCGCCACCTGGAATGGCTCAGGCAGTTCGATAATTCCAGAATGGCGGCAATGACCGGCTCCGGTGCGTGTGTGTTCGCCGAATTCGCCACGGAGAAGGCAGCCCGGACGGCGCTGGCGCGGGTTCCGGCCG
>DASVYI010000133.1:0-3460 GCA_036392275.1 Nitrosospira sp.
GGTTGCGAAATGCTGGGCATGAATACCCACAGATCGCGTCCCTTCATCAGTAATATCTGCCCGCGTTCCGAGGCCGGTTCGGTGGTCATTACGATGCTGTTTTCATTATTCTTGGATAAAACCTGATATTTATGAACGTCAACTGGCCGATCAAGTGAGATGCTATTGATAGTCACATCGACCTGAAAGCTCTCTCCGGGAAAGCGTATCTGGTCAGATTTTTCCAATACGCTTCGTGCGAGTTCCTCGTCGTCTGACGCGAATGACACGGCGGAACCCACTAGTAAAATTAACGTGATCAAATGTTGCAAAAAATCCTTTTGCATTTCAGCTCCTGTTTATGGATGCGTTTCCCGCGTAGGTTACGCGCCTTAGGGCAATTTCCATGAGCATTGTACGCCTCGAGCACGTTTTCAAAGACTATATCCTGGGCGAACAAAAGGTCCAGGCGCTCAAAGATATTTCAATGGATATTGAAGAGGGTGCATTCGCTGCGATTGCAGGCCCATCTGGAAGTGGCAAATCCACGCTACTCAATCTGATCGGGTGTATCGATACTCCATCGGCCGGAAAAATATTCATTAATGGTCAGGACACCGGCGGGCGTACGCCCGATGAGCTTGCCGATCTCAGAGCGCGAACCATCGGTTTTATATTTCAAACATTCAATCTTTTTCCGGTGCTCTCGGCTGAGGAGAATGTGGAGTATCCCTTGCTGCAACTCAAGGAGGTAGGCGCCGCGGAGCGCCGTGACCGGGTGTCCAGATACCTGGCCATCGTAGGCTTGTCGAAATTCGCCCGGCATCGGCCTAACCAGCTCAGCGGCGGACAGCGGCAGCGGGTGGCAATCGCGCGTGCCCTGGCGACACAACCGAAAATCATATTGGCTGATGAGCCAACCGCGAATCTGGACCATAAGACAGGCGAAGGCATCCTGCAATTGATGAAGGAAGTCAATGACAATTTCATGACAACCTTTGTTTTTTCCACGCATGACGCGCGTGTCATGGAGATGGCCGGCCGGCTGGTACGCATCGAAGACGGGCAGATCGCCGGAGAGAGCGCCGGGGAGCCAACGAAGATTGGCTGAGGTAACGGATCATTGTGATGACAACGCTCGGGTTGGCGCTTTGTTGACAGTCGTGATCGAAGTGGAGCGGGATGGAGTCCGGACTTAGACTGAGGTGTTTTGCAACTGTCATGGCATTGATCATATTGCCGGCAACCACCTTTGCACAGAGCAATCCATCAGATTCAGGAAAGGGTGTAATGCCAGCGTCACATCAACATCGTGCGCCAGCCGACAGGATTCTTTCGCCGGATAATGACGCGCCCTTGCGTTTGTCCTTGTCTTTGTCCCTATCCCGGCCTTCAGGCAACCATGGCGTGAGGCCATCGCAGCGCACTATGGTATCGTCCCATGACAGGGGTGGCGAACCGCTATTCATACCGCTGTCTCTGTCGCTTACATCGCTTTCCACCAACTCTTTTATCAAAGAAAACGAAAAAGAAGTTGTCGAGACCGCGAGGGAAAATGAGAAAAGTGACACTGTCTCGCGGGAATCGCTATTTGCCGATATTGAACCGGCGTCGAAAATATCACCCTCCACACCCACATGGAAGCAGCTGGTAACAGGGTGGAGGGGTTTTTCGCAACTGGAACTCGCCGACAACTATGCCAGCCCCGAACATTTTTCCAAAGCAAAGCTTCGAACTGAACTGTCCCGTACCGGACGATTCAACGAACACATAAAATGGAAAATCAGCGGAAGGTTCGATTACGACGCCGCCTATGATGTATCCAGTTTCTATCCGGAGGCGGTTCGCCAGAACCAGCGCGCCCAATTTTTCGTACGGGAAAATTACCTGGATGTCTCGGCTGGCGATTTTGACTTTCGTCTTGGGCGTCAGCATGTCATCTGGGGCGAAATGGTCGGGCTGTTTTTTGCAGATGTTGTGTCGGCCAAGGATCTGCGCGAGTTTATCCTGCCTGCTTTCGACATACTGAGGATACCGCAGTGGGCGGTGCGCGCGGAATATTCCAAAAATGACACGCATGCCGAGGTGTTATGGATACCGGTGCCTACCCTTGATGAAATCGGCAAGCCAGGTGCTGATTTTTATCCCGGTCCCTTGCGAGGAACGGCCAGCTTTCTGGGTGAAGACCGTTCCGGGCGCAATATTGGCAATTCCAATTATGGCTTTCGCCTATCGCAGCTGAAAAACGGATGGGATATGACAGCGTTTTATTATCACAGTCTGGATGCCTCTTCCACATTCTATCGGGTCAGCGGACCGGCCGAACCTCTTGTTTTTCAGGCGCGCCATGACAAGATCGACCAGGCTGGCGGGACTGTTACCAAGGATTTTGGTTCGGTGGTGTTCAAGGGCGAGCTGGTCTATACCGATGGACGTAAATTCAATGTGTTCCGGCCCTCTGCGGCGAATGGGCTGGTCAGGCAAAATACCCTCGATTACGCGCTTGGGCTGGATTTCAGCTTGCCCGCCGAAGCCCGCTTGAATTTACAATTTTTTCAGCGGGTTTTTTTTGCGCATGACCGTGACAGTTTTGCGGATGCGATGGAGAGCGGCGGCAGCATACTGCTCGCGGGTAAGGTCTGGCGGAACCTGGAAGCACAAACCCTGCTCATTCACAGCTTCAACCACAGCGACTGGATGTTCCGGCCGCGGCTGTCCTGGAATTTGGAGCGAAACTGGCGTTGGGCCGTGGGTGCGGACATTTTCGGCGGGAAACCGACGGGCCTGTTTGGCCGTTTCGATCATAATGACCGTGTTTACACGGAATTGCGCTACTCGTTTTGAAGCTTCCGGTAAAAAACTCGTCGTGAACACGGTGTGTAATCAGGTCCATCCCGTGCTTCGGGTTGCGCACGAAAAATGTGCGGTAGTGTTAACAGACCCTAATAATTCTGTCTGAGTGCCTCGACCACCGGTGTATGGGCAACGTGTCTCGCCGGGAGGATAGCTGCCAGAACTGTCGCCACGATGCCAACGGCACAGGACGTCAGTAATACCGACGGAATAATCTGGATGTGGGCCGTGTAACCAATATCGGCGTTTGGAGGGGGTGGCATTGGAATGCCGACTGCGGAGATGGCGAACGCCAACGACAACCCAACCACGAGTCCAAGGCCGGCGCCGATCATTCCGAGCAATATGCTCTCGGCCAGGATCAACTGAACGATATGGCTACTGCGATTGCCGAGAGCCATCATCGTCCCGAACTCTCCGGTGCGCTCGAAAATGCTCATATTCACACTGTTCGCCACGCTCAACAGGACCATGACAAGGATGATCAGTTGCAGAACACCAAATTGGCTCTCGTACATTTCCACCACTTTTTCATAGAAATCGTTCAATTCCACCCATGTTTTGATTTCAAGGCCCGATGTTCCAAGCCGCCCATTCAGCCATGCAGCAACGCTGCCGGTGTCATCGG
>DASVYI010000134.1:0-1982 GCA_036392275.1 Nitrosospira sp.
TTTTCCATCCGTCCACGCAGCAGGAAAACCAGTGATTTGACGGCAAGTTCGATGAACAGAAACGGCTTGGCGATAAGGTCATTGCCCCCGCTCATCATCGAATTGGCACGGCTCTCAAAATCGTTCAGACCGGTCACGAAAACCACCGGGGTCTTCTTGTGCATAGGTAAGGCCCGGAGCTTGGAGCAGAGCTCAAAACCGTTCATGCCCGGCATATCAACATCCAGAAAAACCAAGTCAAACCGGTTTTCGCTGAGCACGTTCAAAGCCATTTGGGGGTTTTCAATGCTAACCGATTTCAGCTTGGCTTTTTCCAAGGCGTAAGTCACCGCACGGCGGGAAATGGCTTCATCATCCACAACCAGGATGTGAGGAGCGGGCATTTGATCCCACTGAAACTTCTCCCCGTGCTCAAAAAGGTAACCAAGAAAATCAATAGCCGAGGCCAGCGTTCGCAAAGTTGACGCGTTAATGTGACGTGGCTTTTCGTGCAACTCCTTAAGGAGCGCCTCAGTTGCATCGGCCATCTGAGCAATATGATTCAGACCCACGATACCGGCATTGCTCGTCAGAGCATGCATTCGCCGATACATTTCATTTATGTTTTTGAGCTGGGCAGCTTCTCCGTCCGCCTTGATGATGCCTTGAAGCAAAGTTCGGAGTGGGGCGAAGTTTGTGGGCAATCGCTCTAAAAAGGACTTACGCAAACCGGCCTCCACGTCTTCTTCTTTGCCGTGGTAGGTTACCTGCGCTTTCGGGGCCTCATCGACCTCGGATTTTGCGGCAACCGGAGCCGCCGCTTGTGGTGAGAGTGTTCCCCGAACCACGTCCAGAAGTTGTTTGGGCGAGCAATTGGCCTTGGACAGGCATTTGGTTGCCCCTGCTTTCCAGGCGTCCTGTACCATGTTGGTCAGGTACGTATTGGAAAAGACGATGATGGGAAGTTTTTCGTATTCCCGCTCGGCACGGACCTTCTTCATCAGGTCAACCCCCGAGAGCTTGGGAAGCATCAGATCGAGAATTACCGCGTCGGGCCGGAACTGTTTTACGGCAGCCAAACCCGCATCGCCGTCTGGCGCTATCTCCACCTTGAAGCCTTCAACGGAAAACTTGTTACGATAGATGTTCGCGACAATCTGGTCGTCTTCAACAATCAAAATCTTCTTCATTTCAGGATTTGGCGGCGAGTTCGGATTGTCGGGCCAAAACCTCTTCCAGGAAATTGCGGATCAGGTGAAACTCAGTTCGAGCCTGCTGACATAACGCTTCGGCGCTGGTCAGCTGGCCTTCGAGGCCCTGCCGTTCCAACTCGCGTAGCAAAGGCACCAGCCGCCTCATGCCGCAAGTTGCGCTCGCCCCGGCGCAACTGTGGGCCACGCGTCGCACATCTACCGGGGCGCGCTGCGCCACGGCGGTCTCCAACTGTTCGAGCTGCTCAGCCGTTTGATTCAAGTAAAGCGTTACCAGCTCGCGCAAATTCTCCGGACTGCCATCCGTAAATTCATTCAACCGCTCCATGTCAACCGGCGATTCTTTAACCGGCGCATTGGAGCATGCCGAAACTGGCACAGCAGCGGGTTTAACCTCGGCGGGAGCGGCAGACCCCTGGACAGCGGCGGGCCCCCAGCGTTCGATAATTGCACGCACGTCCTCCAGTCTTACGGGCTTGGCAAGGTAATCGTTCATCCCAGCGCTAAGGCACTGTTCGCGATCCCCCTGCATGGCATTGGCGGTCATCGCCACGATAATAATCGGATCCGTGTAATTTGGGAAACCAGATTCTGCCTTCTGCCGTTCGCGGATGATACGTGTGGCCTCAAATCCTCCCATCTCCGGCATCATAACGTCCATGAAGATTAAATCATAGTGCTGTCGGTCCAATGCAGCGAGAGCTTCCACTCCGTTGGCGGCCAGCTCGGCGCGATATCCCATTTGCTGCAGCAGACGCAACGCTACCTTTTGGTTGATGGCATTGTCATCGC
>DASVYI010000135.1:0-5637 GCA_036392275.1 Nitrosospira sp.
CCGGGTTCAGCTTCAAACCCGCTTTCCGTCCTGTTTTCCGGCGTGAAATTCCGTCCCTTTCCTTCGTTCTTCCCATTTCCCCCATCCCGTTTACCGCAGCTCTTCCAATTTCCGCAGCCCCCATGGAATCGAGTCTCTGGCTGCGTTCGGGCCGGTGATCGGGAACAGCTTTCAGGCTTGCGATGGTCTGGGGTCCGAGCCGGGCGGAAACTTTCTCGATGAACCGGTTCAGTGAAGTTGCCTCGGATTGCGCGGTGGGGAACAATTCCAGATTGGCATTTGCCCCTGCGGTGATTTCATCCGCCATCAGTTCCAGCTCGCTGACCGGGGCGGCCAGTTTTGTACGTTCCAGGCGCTCGCGCAGCAAAAGCATCAAATGGCAGGGGTCGCTGCTGTGTTCGGAAAGCCGTATATTGATAGGCGTGGATTTATGCGGCTGCCGCAGCGAGTATTCGTGATGCAGGACAAACGAGAATGTCGAGACCGCCGCATGGCGCGAAGCCAGCCAGCCGCACATCTGTTCGATCAGCCGCTGCGCGGGAATCAGCAACAGCTCGACATTTTCAATCTGAGTGAGCAGCCTGAATTTTTGCTGGAAGGATTCCGGTGCCTCAAACCATTTCTGCGGGTCGGGCGAGTCTCCGTAGGCGCAATCCAGTTCGGCCAGCAGATCCGGGCCGAACCGGCGTGCCATACCGTCGCGGGGCAATCTGCGCAAATCGGCGAGCGTTCTGCAGCCTATGCCGCGAATGATTTCAAGATGAGGCTGTGCCGATTCCAGCAGGGCGACGGGCAGAGCGTCGAGCAACAAGCGAAACCTGGCGGGTGTCCCATTGACGACGGTCCGGCTTGGGGCGGACCGTGCGAGCAGCCATGCTCCCCTGGCGGTGGGGGCTACACCTGTACAGATTTGCAACCCCTGCGCGGTGACGGCCCGGTTGAGTGATTGGCACAGCTTTTTCAGGCCGCCGAACAGCTTCAGGCTTGCGGAGACCTCGGCAATCAGCCCAGCGTGTTGCAAAACGATATTGGGTGTGAAGCGCAACGCCGCATACGCGGCCTCCCGTAGCGCTTTCGTTTCCTCATTCAGGTCCTGCTCCACGACCACGAGACCGGGAAAAATCGCCATGGCGCTGGCGAGCGGTTGATGAGCCGTTATTCCCCGCTCTTGCGCCGGTTTGTTGACCTGCCGGATATAGCTCTGATTGCCTTTGCGGACAGTCACCGCCATTGCGGGAATGAGCGCAGCGGGGAACCGGCGCTCGATCCAGTCAAGCGACAGTGCCGGGCAATGGAGCGCGATCCACAGCATTGTTCTGGACCAGGGAAAATACCCCGGAAGGAAATACCTCAGGGGAAAATACTTCAGCGGTGCCGGAGAAGGGCCTCTGGGGCAGAATGATACTGATCGGCAAAGCAGCCGGGGCGCCCCGCCGCTTGAGCACACGCACCGAAAGCGCATGCTGCCGCACTGGACCAAGCACGATCCTGAGGGGCGCCGCTGAGGGCTCGAATTGGGCGCTCACCGGCCTGAACAAAAAAACGAGGCTGGCGGCAGTCCGCGCAATGATTTGCAGTCTGCGCGTCATTTGCTGGCTTACCTGAGACAGCCAGCCGATCACGGCGCCAAAGGCACCGCTCCTGATGCCCTGCTCGAGCACCCATAACTGTTCGGCGGGTTTGTAAATCCTTGCCATGACAATGCGCCGGCTATCGATATCCAGGTTTTCCCACGCATGCATGTAGGGAATACAAGGGGGACCCACCAATAAAATATTTCTTTCATTCCCGGTGATCTGCCCGAGCGATGGACCCAACAAACCGATTTCTCCCAGCCCTTCCGCCGTCAACAATAATTCAGTCAGATTGCGGGTAGGCCACCCCCCTCCGGGCAATGCCTTGTCCAGCTCATCGAAGCCGCTGGGAACAACCGGATCGGCCGCATACCCCAACGCATCGCCCCGCCATATCCTGCCCTTGAACCGGGCTTCGATTTGCAATAGCGATGGCTGCGATACCTGCAATACCGGCAATGAGGATGAGGAAGGCATCGACATGAGGAAGACTCATGCTTATAGATGAGAGCCGGGGCGATGCCCGGCCGGATGGGTTTTCCGGATCAGGCCCACATACAATCCGTAGATTTCCAGCTTCTGCCCGGGCCGGATGGGCGGGTAATCCCCGCTGTGTTTCTCATTGCGTGCTTCGAGGTAATAGCCCTCCTGATCCCTGGCCAGGACCTTGAGGGTGAATTCATTGTCCACGATCGCCAGTACGACCTGGCCCACCGGGGCGGTATTGCCGCGCTCGATGATCACCATATCACCCTCGAGTATTCCCAGATCGACCATCGAATCACCCTTGACGGGAAACAGGATGGTTTGCGAAGGCTTCTCGATCAGATAGTCATCGATGCGCAACAGCTCGGGCTGGACATCGAAGGCCTGTTGCGGCAATCCCGCCCGCACTCGGTGCCCGACGGTACGTTCGAAAAAGCGGGGCGCGGGACGCACCCGGCCGCCCGGGGCATTTTCCAGAAAACCTTCTTCCTTCAAACGTTGAACGATCTGGTGGGTCCAGGAGCGCGCCTTGACATTCCACAGCGCCGACAATTGGGTGGTCGAAGGGATGATCTTTTCCCTGGCAAAGTAATCCTGAAGCTTGCCAAGGTAAGCAAAAATATCGAGCTGCTGCATGAGAGAGTTAATCAAGAATGTTTGTTCTCATTATAGAGAACAATTGTTCTTTATTCAACCCTGGACCTAATCGCTTCAATCTCTTAAAACAAAGACTCGTTTTTCAATCTTTTCTTTTTTTCCTGCTCCATCATCAAGGTATCGCCAGAGGTACATTCCGCCCTGTTTTTTCGTAATCTCTCTGTCATATAAGACACTTACACTCTGTCTTTTGCCAGACCACGAGTAAATCCGGAAACATCAAGATGAGGTACAAGCGTATCCAACAGCGTCTCAAAACGGAACGCGGCTTCACGCTGCTCGAGTTGCTGGTTGTAATGGTCATTATCGGATTACTGGCCGGTTATGTCGCGCCCAAGTATTTTTCGCAGGTCGGCAAATCCGAAGTCAAGGTGGCCCAGGCGCAGATTGATTCGCTCGAAAAGGCGCTGGATCAATACCGGCTGGATACCGGACATTACCCCGCTACCGAGCAAGGACTGGCCGCGTTGATGACCCGGCCGGCGAACGAGCCGAAATGGCAGGGGCCCTACCTCAAGAAGATTGCTCCACCGGATCCCTGGGGGCGCTCCTACGCCTATAAGTATCCGGGAGAGCGCGCGGAATACGACTTGTATTCCTTCGGCAAGGACGGCCAGCCGGGCGGTACGGGCGAAGCGGCTGATATCACGAACTGGTAGGCTGAACTGGCAGGTCGAGATGCGGTACGAAGTGAAAGCTGTGCTTGCCGGACGGGGTACGGTATTTCTGGAACTCGACGCGGATAACGAGGAGGAGGCTCGTCTCCAGGTCGCCGCGCAGGGTGGAATGGTATTGAATATCCGGCGGAGATTTTCCGGCTGGATGCCGAAACCCAGACTGCGTTTTCCGCTCGCACACTTCAGCCAGGAACTGCTTTCGCTGCTGGTAGCGGGACTCAGCCTGGTGGAAAGCATTGAGACACTGGCAGATAAAGAGCAGGATGCCGGGACGCGCAAAGTTATCCAGGGTCTGCTGGCCCGGCTTTACGAAGGCGTTACTTTTTCCCGGGCGCTGGAATCCTGCCCGCAAGCATTCCCGCCGCTCTATGTCGCGAGTGCCCGGGCAAGCGAGCGTACCGGCGATCTCCCCGAAGCCCTGACGCGTTTCATTACCTACCAGACGCAAATGGATCTGGTCCGGAAAAAATTGATCGGCGCGTCCATTTACCCGGTGCTTCTGCTGTCGATTGGCCTGCTCGTGGCGGTATTTTTGCTGGTATTCGTGGTGCCGAAGTTCAGCGCGATCTATGAAGACGCTGGAGCGGATCTGCCCTGGCTTTCGATGCTTCTGATCCGGTGGGGACACCTTGTCCATGAGCAGGGATGGCAGCTGGCCGGTGCTGCAGCCGCTGCGCTGGTTTTTGTCATTTACGGCGCGAGCCGGCCAGCATTCAAGGCATGGGCAGTCCGGCAATTATGGCGCATTCCCGCCATCGGGGAGCGCATGCGGGTGTATCAGCTTGCGCGTTTTTACAAGACCTTGGGCATGCTGTTGCGCGGAGGCATTCCGGTCGTGAAAGCGCTCGAAATGGTGGAGGGCCTGTTGCAATCGCATTTCCGGCCGCGGGTTCGCGCTGCCGCGGGCCACATTCGCGAGGGGAAAACAATTTCAAGTGCCATGGAGACCGAAGGGTTGACCACCGCTGTGGGCAACCGCATGCTGCGGGTGGGTGAAAGAACCGGCCTCATGGGTGAAATGATGGAACGCATCGGTAATTTTCACGATGAGGAAATTGCGCGCTGGGTCGAGTGGATGACCAAGCTGATCGAACCGATGCTGATGGCGGTGATCGGCGGCGTAATCGGGGGGATCATCATTCTCATGTACATGCCAATATTCCAGTTGGCAGGAAATGTCGGTTGAATCAGATGGCTGAATCCATCGCTCCAGCGCCGGACATGGCGCCGATCGACGCGCAACGGCTGTCCGAGGCGCGCGCGGAGGCAGCAAGCCGAGGTGTTCCGGTGATACGGCTGCTGGAGGAGCAGTACGGCTGGGCGCCGGATCTCCTGATCGCAGAGCTCGGTGAGTTGTTGCGGATGCCCGTGCTGACCATGGAAAACCTGCGCACGTATACAGCCTCGTTCGAGAAGCTGCCTTTTAATGAAGCGGTTACAAGGGAATGCGCATTGTTCCGCGATGGCGGGAAATACATTCTTGCGGTGGGCAACCCCTTCCTGCCTCACCTGCGGGCCTGGGCGGAAGATCTTATCGATGTCCCCGCGACGTGGCATCTGGTCCATCCGGCCGATCTGGCGGCTTTTTTTTCGCAGCAGGAACAGACGATGCGTGCGATGGACAGCGTGCTCCCGGCGGCGCATCACCGCGCCAGGCAGGCGGATGAGGAAGATCTTTCACTCAAGACCATCAACGAAGGCACCAGCCCCGTGGTGCGGCTGGTGCATTCCACGCTGTATGACGCCCACAAATCGCAGGCAAGCGATATTCACCTCGAGATGACGATTGGTGCGTTATCGATCAAATACCGCATAGATGGGGTGCTGACCATGATTGGGGTGATGCAGGGCGCCGATCTGGCAGAACAGGTCATTTCCCGCATCAAGGTCATGTCCGATCTGGATATTGCGGAACGGCGCGTGCCTCAGGATGGCCGATTCAAGATTTCCATCCAGGGCCGGGAAATCGATTTTCGCGTATCGATCATGCCGAGTATTTTTGGGGAAGACGCCGTGCTGCGTATCCTCGACCGCCAAGCGCTGGCGGATCACGTCGAGGGACTCACGCTCAATCATCTCGGCTTCGACAAAGCAACCATGTCGACCTTCCGGCGACTCAGTTCCGAGCCGTACGGCATGCTGCTCGTGACCGGCCCCACGGGCAGTGGCAAGACCACGACGCTTTATGCGGCGATTTCAGAAGTCAACACGGGTCATGACAAGATCATCACCATCGAAGACCC
>DASVYI010000136.1:0-2505 GCA_036392275.1 Nitrosospira sp.
GAAACATGATTGTGTTGTACGAGGTAAGCGATGCGGTGAGTGATAACGCGGGTCTTGCCGCTGCCCGGTCCTGCCAGTATGAGGACAGGTCCTTCGGTCGTGGTAACGGCTTGTTGCTGTGGTTCGTTGAGTCCGGCTAACAGGTTTGATTGGTCCAACATCATCACTCTCCATGAGAATTAGTTAATTTTAGAAATGCGGATGTATTCTAAAATCCACGCTATTGTACCACACACTCATCATGAGAGACATAAGTCCCGTCCTTTTCTCCTTTCGGTAAGCTTGTTTCAAAGTTTACATAAACCTATTTGGTGTGATATACTCAGACAAACCCGGAGGAGCGAATGGACGATCTGAGTATCTTTACAGGAAATGCAAACCGCCCACTGGCGGCATCCATATGCAAACATCTGCGTATACCGCTGGGCGACGCAGATGTTTTTCAATTCAGTAATGAAAATATCTTTGTAAAGATCAATGATAACGTGCGCGGGCGCGACGTGTTTATTATTCAGCCGTTCAGCGCCCCGGTCAATCGCTCCATCATGGAATTGCTGATCATGATCGATGCCCTCAAACGTGCTTCCGCTGCCAGAATCACAGCCGTTATCCCTTACTATGCGTATGGTCGCACTGACAAGAAAGATCAACCGCGCGTGCCTATCACCGCTCGCCTGATCGCGGATTGCATTACTGTAGCTGGAGCTCATCGAGTGCTGACCATGGATATGCACGCGGGTCAGATCCAGGGATTCTTCAATATACCCGTGGATGAACTGACGGCGCAGATTCTGCTGGCGCGTTATTTCGTTGGGAAAAAGCAGGGAAATTATGTCGTCGTATCCGCCGACGAGGGCTTTGCGAAGAAGGCCCGCAATCTGGCTGATCGCCTGAACGCACCGCTTGCCATCGTTGAGAAGCGGCGGCATGGAAATAATGGTGTTTCGGAAGCGATGGGGATTATCGGCTCTGTTAGTGGCAAAAATGCCCTGATTGTGGACGATGAAATCGATACTGCCGGATCGCTTACACAAGCTGTGCGTGTTGTGCATGAACATGACGCGCTTGATATCTATTGCTGTGCTACTCATGGCATTTTGTCGGGTCCTGCCATTGATCGCCTGAAAAATGCGCCCATCAAAGAAATTGTGATAACGGATTCTATTCCCCTTCCGGAGCAGAAACGCGTGCCGAATATGACAGTGCTTACCGTTGCCGAGTTGTTTGCTGGCGCAATTAGCCGCATTCATGATGGGCGATCGGTGACAGAGTTATTCTCGTAGTAATCCCCGACCCTCTTTTTATGCTATAATAGTTCCGCAATTCAAGAGATACGAATACAAGGCACCCCACGCGGGGTGCCCCATTTATGGGAAAGGGTAGAGGGGCAATTATGAAGCCACTAGTCGCAATTGTTGGCCGACCGAATGTCGGCAAGTCCACATTTTTTAATCGCATGCTTGGCGAGCGGGTCGCCATCGTTGAAGACATGCCGGGCACGACCCGCGATCGCATTTATGGTGACACTGATTGGAATGGTCGTGAATTTACACTTATCGATACAGGTGGTCTTGAATTAGGCTCAGATATCCCCGTCGGACAGGTAGGGCTGGATGGGCAGCCAGGCGATATTATGAAGCGGGTGCAGGCGCAGGCGCAGTTAGCCATCGAAGAGGCCGATGTGATCGTCTTTATGGTAGATGCTCGATCAGGTATTACTGCTGCTGATGAAGAAGTGGCTGATATGCTGCGCCGCACTCAAAAACCTGTGATCCTGGCTGCCAACAAGGCTGATAACGCCAAGCTGCGGCAAGATGCTGTCGAATTTTATAGCCTGGGCATGGGCGAACCGATAGTACTCTCCTCCATTCAAGGGACAGGAACGGGAGATTTGCTTGATCTGATAGTTGATGCGCTTCCTCCAGAGGAGGAGCAGTCTGAAGAAGAGGAAGAAGAAATTACGCGCATCGCTATCATTGGTCGCCCCAACGTTGGCAAATCATCGTTGCTCAATGCTTTCCTGGGCTTCCAACGCTCGATTGTCAGCGAAGTCCCGGGAACAACCCGCGATGCGATAGACTCTGAGTTCGAGTATAAAGGCAAAAAGCTGGTACTGATTGATACCGCTGGAATTCGACGGCGAGGTCGTGTCGGCCCGGGAGTCGAGAAATATAGCGTGCTGCGCGCGGTCCGTGCCGTTGATCGATGTGACGTGGCATTGCTTTTAATCGACGCGAGCGAGGGATTGGCGGCCCAGGATACGCATATTGTCGGAGAGATTCAAGAGAAAACGAAAGGGGTCGTGGTGATAGTCAACAAGTGGGACCTTGCTCAGGCGCAGCGACGTGAAATGCGCGAGGGGAAGGAACCGCGCCCCGATGAGGAGATTGAAAGCGCGGAACGCTATCGCAAGATTATCGCGGAAGGCCTCAAGTTTATCCCGTATGCTCCGATTGTTTTTACTTCTGCCAAAACAGGCTACCACGTGCAATCATTGCTTGACAC
>DASVYI010000137.1:0-4321 GCA_036392275.1 Nitrosospira sp.
GTGCTCTTGGTGTTGATCGCACCGCTCTGGTTGCGCCAGACCCAGGTTCCGGCGATCAGGATGACGATGAATACGCCAGCCCAAGTCACTCGCGAGCCGAGTTTGCCGTGCACTGCCGGTTTTGTTTGAGGAATGGCTCCCATTCAACCTAAATCCGGTAGTTGAACAGGGTGGAGTATGCGGTTTTTGGGGTGCAGGGCAAGACGCAACGACGCGGAATGCGACCGCGAAGGGCGGAGCAGTTTCTTCCGCAGGAAGATGCGACCCCGTAGCGGGATGCGGGACGCCCCAACGTGCCATAAGCGCGGCCGGGCATCCCCGCCGCTGCCCGATCCCCGCTTCGCGGGGCCCCTCGGGCGACGCTCTGGGGCGCCATTCCATTCCAAGGAGTTGCAACGCAACCCTGTGCCACAAAAAACGTGCAATCCGCCCTGTAGCGAACTCACCAGAAGGGTGAAGGTCAGGTTTCGTAAAGAATCTTTGTGGATCATAGCGGTAACTAAAAAACGAGCGGTCAACTACCGGATTTAGGTTCAACCTATACGCGGCGGTTGCAACCGTTGAATGGGCCCGGGAAAATCGCTACGATGGCTGCACCCGGTCAATTTACGATCTTTCCACCGGCCAACCGGACACGCCATGCGCAGCGGCTGGAAATCGCCTCGTCATGGGTCACCAGAATTAGCGTGGTACCATGCTCGCGGTTCAGCTCGAACATGAGTTCTATGATTTGCGCACCCGTGGTGGAATCCAGATTTCCGGTCGGTTCGTCGGCCAGAAGTAATTGCGGTTGCGTAACGAATGCGCGCGCGATGGCGACACGCTGTTGCTCACCCCCCGAAAGCTGCCGGGGATAATGCTTCAGACGCATTCCGAGTCCAACCCGTTCAAGCAACTGCAGTGCAGGGGTATAAACATCATTGGCGCCAGCGAGTTCCAATGGCAGCATCACATTCTCGATCGCGGTCAATGCCGGCAGCAATTGAAACGACTGAAACACGAAACCCAGCATGCGGCCGCGCACGGCTGCCCGCGCATCTTCGTCCAGCGAAAAAATATCCTGTCCATCCAGGTGAACCTTGCCGCTGGAAGGCGTATCTAATCCTGCCAGCAGGCCCAGCAATGTGGACTTGCCCGAGCCCGACGCTCCCACCACGGCGACAGAATCGCCGGCATTTACTTCCAGATTGATGTTCTCCAGGATTGTAAGCGTTTTATCACCGGTACTGACCTGTTTGGTCAACCCGGCTGCCTGCACGATAGGCCGTACAACAAGGTTATCTGACATGAAAAATTTCCTGATTACGCTTTGTATTTTATCAAGTTTCACAGCCACCGGCTCAGGTGCGGCAATGGCGGCACCTGCACTCGGCAGTACCACGACCATCATGGTATTTGGCGACAGTTTATCCGCTGGTTACGGACTGCCGCAGGAGGCTGGCTGGGTTAATCTTTTGAAGAAACGGCTGCAAGCGGTATCTCAGGTAACCCTGATCAACAACAGCATCAGCGGAGAAACCACAGTGGGTGGGCGTAATCGCATCGAACGCGCGCTTAAAACCCACCGTCCGGATATCGTCATCGTCGAACTCGGCGGCAATGACGGGTTGCGCGGCGCGTCCATCGACTCCATTCGCGACAATCTGGAAGCTATCATCGAGGCCTGCCGTCGGAACAAGGCAGCAGTACTGCTGACCGGTATGCAACTCCCGCCTAATTATGGCATGGCATATACGCAAAAGTTTCAAGATATCTATCCCCAACTGGCGAACCGCCATGGGCTCAAACTGGTACCATTCCTCCTGGACGGGTTCGGAAACAAGCGAGAATTCTTTCAGGCGGATGGCATACATCCGAACGCCCGGGCACAAGAAAAAATCGTGGAAAATGTGTGGAAGATCCTGAGAACGATGCTTAAATCCCAGCAGACGGTTGCGTACCAAAATAACTGAGATCCAACTGAAACCCAACTGAGAACCGCAACCGGCCCTGCAGCCGGAACAGGCATTTTACATGATGCCATCCGCTGCTTTCACAAATTTACAATGATTTACATTGAATAAAATGAACGACAACTACCGGCGCATGCTATTGGGGACCGACCTGTCGGAGCAGAGCGACCATATCGTCCGGAAAGCGAGGGATTTGGCTCGAACATTTCACGCGGATTTGTATGTTGTCCACGTACTGGATAGTATTCCGATGCCCGATACCGCTTACGGAACCGTGATCCCGCTTGATCAGGACTCATCCTATGAAATGCTCGAAACGGTAAAATCCAGATTCAGGCAACTTGGTGACCGGTTGGGGCTCGAGCCATCCCATCTCCGAATGGTCTGGGGGGTGCCGGGCGAGGAAATTATTCAGATTGCCGGGCAGGAACATATCGACTTGATCATTGTCGGCTCACATGGGCGCCACGGCCTGGGCTTATTGCTGGGCTCGACAGCGAGCAGCGTCTTGCATCACGCCAAATGCGATGTCATGGCAATCCGTTTGCCGGATGAGATTGCACGCCATCAGCCAGTATGGGAGATGGAGCGGAATCCGGTGGGCTGAACCGCCAACCTGCCGGCATTACGATATGAAAATTGCCCCGCAGCGCACATAGCGCACATGTTTGATCTCGCATTCACCAGAATTTCCACCACGGTTCGCCGCTTGCGCCCGTCGAATCGGAAAAGAACCTGCTGTCGGGGAAATTCTTCTTCATCACGCGCTCGGCATCGTCCCGCAAGTCCGTCATCCCTAGCGCATCATATGCTTTCACCATGATGAATAGTGCTTCTTCGATGGCCGGGGTTTGCGGATATTCCTTCAGGGCGTATTGCGCGCGGTTGGCGGCCGCAATGTAACCGCCCCGTTTCATGTAGTAGCGCGCCACCTGTACTTCATTCAATGCCACCACGTTAACCAGGTGCTTCATCCGCTGGATTGAATCAGGCGCATATTTACTCTTTGGAAAACGGGCCACCAGCTCTCTGAAATTCTCGAACGACTCGCGCGATGCCTTCGGGTCGCGTTCGCTCATGTCCTGATTGAGGATTCTTTCCGATACGATGCCCATCAAACCGATATCATCGTTAAAGTTCGACAGTCCTTTGAGATAATAGGCATAATCGACATTTGTATGATTGGGATGCAGCTTGATGAAACGTTCGGCGGCGGCAATAGCCTGAGCCTGCTCGCCATCCTTGTAATAGGCGTAAGCAATCTCGAGCTGCGCCTGCTGCGCGTAGCGGCCATAGGGGTAACGCGCTTCCAGCCCTTCGAACAATTTAATGGCAGCCGCATAATTCCCCTCGCTTAATTCCGTCTTTGCTTCGGAATAGTACTTGCTGGCGGACCAGTTCTTGGAATCCTCTATCTTTTTGGGCAATAAACCGCACGCCGTCAGCATCAACAGGAGAAATAAAGCTAGACTACGTGACATCATGAGTTTACGGGGCAGTAGTAAAGGACAGGTTCATTATAGCGCAAAGCCCGCGCTGTCCGAACCGGCGGAAACCATCCGCGAACTGACCATCCCGCGGCATTATGCCGGGATGCGGCTCGATCAGGCTCTGGCCCAGCTTTTACCGGACTGGTCCCGGAGCTGCCTGCAGAGATGGATACTGGATAAACGGATACATATCGAAGGCCGGGAAGCTGCCGCCAAACAGAGAATATGGGGCGGGGAGAAAATTCTGGTCGAGCCGCAGCCGCACCCCATCGAAACCAGTCATGCACCCGAAGCCATCCTGCTGGATATCGTTTACGAGGACGAGGCGCTCATCGTCATCAACAAACCGCCAGGACTCGTCGTGCATCCCGGCAGCGGCAACTGGCAGGGGACCATGCTGAATGCCTTGTTGCATCACGCGCCGCAACTGAAGGAAATACCGCGCGCGGGCATCGTTCACCGGCTGGATAAGGACACCAGCGGCCTGCTGGTGGTCGCGAAAACACTGGAGGCGCAAACCAGTCTTGTGCGGCAACTGCAAAAACATAGCGTGAAGCGCGTTTATCTCGCGCTGGTACTGGGCCATGTCACGGGTGACGGGTCGGTCGATGCGCCTGTAGGGAGGCACCCGGTACATCGTACCAGGATGGCGGTCGTTGTGAACGGGAAAGAAGCGCGCACCCATTATCGGGTACTCGAAAAATTCGCAGGGTGCACGCTATTGCAATGCAGCCTGGAAACCGGCCGCACGCATCAGATTCGCGTCCACATGCACTCGATCGGCCATCCTCTGGTGGGCGATCCGGCATACGGCGGCAAACCAAAAAATATATCACCCCATGCCGGGCGGCTGATTGCTGCATTTCCGCGCCAGGCTCT
>DASVYI010000138.1:0-2570 GCA_036392275.1 Nitrosospira sp.
AGCATGATGTAATTCTCAGTAAAATATGGATGGGCTACTACCGTACTGCATCATATTTTCCATGAGCCCGGCCTCCGCGTGATGAATTATGGATGCATGGAAGAGAGGAATTTTTCCTGGGAGAAGGAATGAGTCAATTAACCGCCAAGCTTGTCTGGTCAGCATTTGCCCTCTTCGGCGCCTTCGCATTCGCCTTCATCGCCTTAAACCGGGGAGAATCCATTGGCGCCATCTGGATTGTTGTCGCTACCGTTTGCGTCTACGCAATCGCGTATCGCTTTTACAGCCAGTTCATTGCCGGCACGGTATTGAAACTGGATTCAACCCGCATGACACCAGCCTACAAATTCAACGATGGGCTGGATTACGTGCCGACCAACAAATACGTATTGTTCGGTCACCACTTCGCCGCGATTGCCGGAGCAGGCCCCCTTGTGGGGCCGATCCTGGCAGCGCAGATGGGTTACATGCCGGGCATGCTGTGGCTTCTGGCAGGCGTCGTGTTTGCCGGAGCAGTGCAGGACTTCACCGTCCTGTTCATTTCCACCCGGCGCGATGGCCGCTCGCTGGGCGACCTGATCAAATCGGAGCTCGGACAAATACCCGGCATGATCGCCCTGTTCGGCACTTTCTTTATCATGCTGGTCCTGCTGGCGGTACTGGCGCTGATCGTGGTCAAAGCCTTGGCTGAATCCCCCTGGGGCACATTTACCGTCGCCGCCACCATCCCGATCGCCCTGTTCATGGGAGTATACGCACGCTATGTCCGTCCGGGCGCCATCGGCGAGGTCTCGTTGATCGGTTTCGTGTTGCTGATGATGTCGATAGTGGGCGGACAGTATGTGCAGGAAATTCCTGCGCTCGCCAACCTGTTCACCCTGACGGGTGAACAACTCACCTGGCTGCTCATCGCCTACGGCTTTATCGCTTCCGTGCTGCCGGTATGGCTGCTGCTCGCGCCGCGCGACTATTTGTCCACCTTCCTCAAGATCGGTACCATCGTCGGCCTGGCAATTGGCGTCATCTTCATATCGCCGCAGCTCAAGATGCCGGCGTTCACCCAGTTCGTGGATGGCTCCGGCCCGGTCTGGTCGGGCAGCCTGTTTCCCTTCCTGTTCATTACCATCGCGTGTGGGGCGGTGTCGGGTTTTCACTCGCTGATATCGTCTGGAACTACACCCAAAATGATCAGGAACGAGACCGATGCCCGCTTCATTGGCTACGGCGCCATGCTCATGGAATCGTTCGTGGCGATCATGGCGCTGGTTGCTGCTTCCACCCTTGAGCCCGGCGTGTACTTTGCCATGAACAGCCCGGCCGCGATCATCGGCACCACCGCGGAATCCGCCGCGCAAACCATATCACAATGGGGCTTCTACCTTACACCCGAGATGGTCACCCAGACAGCGAAGGATGTGGGAGAACACACGATTATCTCCCGTACCGGCGGCGCCCCGACCCTGGCGGTGGGCATGGCGCACATCCTGTCCGAGTTCGCGGGAGGCAAAACCATGATGGCGTTCTGGTACCACTTCGCGATCCTGTTCGAGGCGCTTTTCATCCTGACAGCGGTGGACGCGGGAACTCGCGCCGGACGATTCATGCTGCAGGATCTGCTGGGGACTTTCATTCCATCGATGAAGCGCACCGATTCGCTGATCGCCAATCTGATCGCCACGGCACTCTGCGTCACCGGCTGGGGTTATTTCCTGTATCAGGGCGTGGTGGATCCGCTCGGCGGAATCAATACCTTGTGGCCGCTGTTCGGCATTTCCAATCAGATGCTGGCGGGCGTTGCATTGATTCTCTGTACGAGCGTTTTGTTCAAGATGAAGCGTGACCGTTTTGCCTGGGTCACCATCATACCGGCGTCATGGGTACTCGTCTGTACAATGACCGCAGCATGGCAGAAGATTTTCGACGCCAATCCGCGTATCGGCTTCCTGGCCCATGCCGGCAAATACAGGGATGCCGTTGCAAACGGCCAGGTTCTTGCGCCCGCAAAATCGATTGGGCAGATGCAGCAGGTGATTTTTAATGATTACGTGAATGCATCGCTTGCCGCGCTGTTCATGCTGGTGTTGACCAGCATGCTGGTATTCGGCATCCGGACGGTTCTGCGCGCACGTGCCCTGGGCAGCCCCAGCGCCAGGGAAGCACCGTTCGAATTATTGCCCGCTGAAGCCGTATCCAAAGTATGAACAGAGAGATGAAACCATGCTAAACAGGATTACTCAAGCAGGGCGCTATGTCAGCCAAAGCCTGCGGCTGATGGTGGGCGTGCCCGAATATGACATTTACGTTATGCACATGCGGGACAAACATCCAGGCCAACCGGTCATGTCTTATGAAAAATTCTTCAGGGAGCGTCAGGAGGCGCGTTATGATGGCAAAGTCAGCCGGTGCTGCTGATCAGCTTGCGAGGCCGATCGAAAAGACATAAGCATAAATGATTTTGCATATTCAGATAAACATTATAGAAGCCGGAGCTGGATAACAACCATGAAAAATCCGGCATCGAGTCGGCCTCTTGATTCCGCCTGCATTGATATCCTTCATGCACACGGTCA
>DASVYI010000139.1:0-3282 GCA_036392275.1 Nitrosospira sp.
ACGTCTGGGCTCTCAAGGATCCGCGCATGTGCCGGTTGCTGCCGCTGTGGTTTCCCATTTTTGCAGCGCAACGGGTTAATCCCACATTCATTTGCATGAACAGGAACCCGTTTGAGGTCGTTGGATCGTTACAAAAACGTGACGGCTTTACCAGGGAAAAAGCATTGGTATTATGGTTGAGTCATTCGTTATCCGCCGAGTTTCATTCCAGGGGCCATCGGCGGATTTTTACAGATTTTGATCGGGTCGTCGAAAATCCGGCGGAAATCCTGTTACAGATAGAACAGGAAGCAAATCTCGTTTTCCCCAGGCAAGTGAATGAAGTGAAGGAGGAAATAGATGGCTTTGTTTCCCCGGGTCTCCGTCATCATAAAATTGATGTGGCCGCGGAACAATCGTGTGAAGGATTGTCTTCGATGGCCTACGAGCTCTACCGGATTCTTAATGAGATGTCTCGAAAAACATCCCGGGAAATTTCACAGGAAAACAGGGGCTCATATGAACTGATCGATGGCATCGCGGCGGATTTCGTGACTTACCAGAAAAAATGGAATCCCGAGTTGCTGGAGCAGATCCGTTACCTCAACCAGGAGCGTGCGGACTACAGGATCAAATTTTTTAGAATTTATAAATCGTGGAGCTGGTTGCTGGTCAAGCCGATCTGGTTGATTGAAAAAGCATTGCGCAAATATTGAGCGTGTTCGCATGGTGCGCCGCAGGGCCCCCTTGTTCGAATTCCTTGTTCCGAGTTCCTTGTTCCGAACTTCTTGTCCGCATACGCGCTCCCGCCGTCACGACGGCACCACTGCTGATGCGCACTATCGGTGAGAAATATCGAAGGCGGCGCCGAATCTATCGAGAAAACGCGATAGATCGTTCTCGGGCAGCTCATTGATGCCAGCCGCGCTTTTGCGTCCGCCACCCGTCTCGAAACGGTAACATAGTTCGTCAGCACCGGTCGGGCGGGCACGAGGTGCGCGGACACTAACTCCGTAGCCGCCCGCCGGCTTGCGAGTCAGGACGGCATGGGCAAGCGCGGGTTCGGCCTGCGCCAGATAATTGCCGAATGCGCCACTGACCCGGCGGCTCCACGACTGATCGGGCAGGATATAAACTGCACCGCCCGCATATACCCAGGCGGGCTGCTCTGCTTTCGCCATGGCCATATCGGCCGTGTAACCTCTTTTAAGAACCGGGAATACGGCCTCTGCCGTCATGAAGTCGAACGGATCGGGATAAGCATGCAGATGGCGATAAAGCTCGGCGGGATGAAAAAAAAGATCATCCACCGTATTGCCATAGGCATTGTAGTTGAGGCAGGCTCCCAGCTCGCTCAGCTTGTCCAGGTCGTCACCGGATAAACCCAGGGATGCCGCCAGGCGTGTGGCGCATCCAGGCGAATTGTCTCCGAACGCAGCCACTACAGCCCAGATCCGGAAATGGCCTTGCAGCAGTTCATCCACCAGCGAGCTGGTACAGACACCCGGAGAAGGATCGATTATTGCATTTAATGCCGGATGATCCGGAATGTCACCGGCAAAATGGTGGTCCACATAGGTGACTTGTGAACCTTGCTCCAACAGTTTTTGAAGGGCTCCGCGATTCTTGTCCAGGGAAACATCGAGAACGGTGATATGATCACCGGCAGATGCATGGACCTTCCTCAATAAATCAATGTCCCGTTTGACACCCGTAATCAGGACACTATCTCTTGGTTCGGCCAATCTGAGCTGATGCAAGGCGCATAGTCCGTCGGCGTCTCCGTTGAATACGTCAAAATTAGCCATCGATTGTCAGCATAACGGATTGTTGGTCACGAGTAATGGGGGAGTTGAACGGTCGAGACCGCTCGAGGTTATCCACACCTCTGCCGCCATCATCCCATCACCTCATCACCCCAATCACCATTTTGGTCTCCAGCCAAGAAGCCCGGCAGGGATATACGCGAGAGTATTAAGTTTGACCGGTGACTTCAACCACGACTTGAGAAAGGATCGATTGGCAATCCTCAGGTTTCCTAGTGCAAGATGCCCCATGCCGAAATCCTTGTGATAGCGAGAGATCGTCTGACTGAACTGGCGCCTGCTGATACAGCGCCCGTCGCGGCTGCATAATCCCCACTTCGCGGCTGCCCTGGTAAGCAACTCGGTCCGATAGTCTACATCTCTCACTATGAGGTTTCCTTGACGGGGGTGCTGGCGATAAAGGGTGAGTGGTTTTTTCAACTTGATGAAGGGGTACTCTCGTGAGATGCGCAGCCAGAGATCCCAATCCTCGCTGTATGGCAGCGATTCATCGAACGCGCCGCATTTATCGAACACCTCCGCGCGTATCAACGCCGAGCTGGTCAATACCCAGCAATCAAGCAAGAGCAAGTGATATATCCATCCCGAGAATTCCTCATCGATACAGGATGGGGAAGATTCGTCCGCATAACTGTCGGGGTGGGGAAATACACCATCCGCGCCGGGATTCCACCAGATAAACGTCGTGTAAACCAGTCCGACCTCGGGATGCTCGTCCATTTCACGCAACTGCAGCGCGAGCTTGTCGGGGAACCAGTAATCGTCGTGATCCATCAGGCAGAGATACTGGCCAGCCGCTTCACGGATTCCGCGGTTGCGCGCTGCGCATACGCCTGCATTGGCCTGAGTGACGAGCCGCACGGGTGCGCCATGAGACGCAACAATCTGCCGGGTGCGATCCGTAGAACCATCATCGACTACAATTATTTCAATGTCCTTGAAGGTCTGGTTAAGTATGCTGCCAAGCGTCTCGGCGATATAACCTTCGCAATTATAGGAAGGAATAATAACGGAGACGACCGGCTCAAAATGCGTTGAACGGGTCATGCACAAAGCGTTTCCTGGCTGAGTTGCCCGAGTCGCCCCGAGTTGCCAGGGGCAATTATAAAAGACCAGACTGCAACAACCGCAGCGGGGTTGAAGGGAAGCATCATATCACGCCGCCCGCACCATCACTTTGGGGCTATCATGCGACTGGAAGATACGCCTCGATTCCATGGCTTTTCGCGGAATTTACCGGTGTTATGCGCCATATATAATGCAGTCCTTAATCCTTGAGTAATGCAAAAATCCGCTGAGTAGCCGAGTAATTGCGTAACGAGGAATATTAATGGGCAACCGTAAAAACATTTTTTCGAAGTGAGCCTGGTTCATGGGTATTTTTTGGTGTTAAACCCGTGCCCGGAACGGAATCAAATCGGGTATCCGAATATTGGGAGACTCTTTTTGCAGAGACCTCGTAATGACTGATAACAAG
>DASVYI010000140.1:0-1998 GCA_036392275.1 Nitrosospira sp.
AAAAAATTTTCCTCGGATCGGGATTGACTGCAAGAACGGTGAGCTGTGAGCCGTTATCGACAGCCGGATCGGGAGGTCAAGAGTGGGTGAAGCTGCTTTAAGGGCGGAGCCGATTGTCAGGCTGGGCTTTTTTGTCACGATTCTTGTTGTTGTCGGAATCTGGGAAGCATTCGCACCCCGACGCGAACGGAGTCTTATGCGGGTCAAGCGATGGCCGGGCAACCTCGGGATTGCAGTGCTAAATACTCTGGTGATTCGAATCGTATTCCCCACAGCGGCCGTCGGGGTTGCGCTGCTGGGTGAAAGTCGCGGTTGGGGCTTATTGAACGCGTTCAACATTCCGGCATGGATTGCGGTTCCGGCTTCTGTCGTGGCCCTCGATTTCGCCATTTATCTTCAGCATGTATTGTTCCACGCCGTACCTCTGCTCTGGCGGCTGCATCGGATGCATCATGCCGACCTCGATTTTGATGTCACCACTGGGGTGCGTTTCCATCCAGTCGAGATCGTGCTATCCATGTGCATCAAGCTGATGGTCGTGATCGCACTCGGAGCGCCGGCGCTCGCGGTGCTGATTTTCGAAGTATCACTCAATGCAACCTCGTTATTCAATCATGCCAACGTGCGCATTCCCCTGCCCCTTGACCGCGTCCTGCGCTGGCTGATGGTTACCCCTGACATGCACCGGGTCCACCATTCCTGGTACCCTAACGAGACCAACTCCAATTTCGGATTCAATCTGCCCTGGTGGGACAGGCTGCTGGGTACCTACAAAGATCAGCCCCTGGATGGTCATGAGCAGATGACCATTGGCATCAACCAATTCCGTGAACCGGCCTGGGAGAGGCTCGATCGCATGTTGATCCAGCCTTTCGTTGGGCCCACTCACAGCTATCCCATCAATTCGCGAGAAAAGCTGGACCTGATGACGGCTGGGGAGGCATCAGAAAAGGATAAAGAGAAGCAGAACTGAATCAGCGCTGCGGTAACAAATGTATTGGAAATCTGGCCGCGCCTGCCAACCAAGAGATCGAATTGTGTAGAGAACAAATAAACAGCCCGGTCTTGTGGCAAATGATCTGAATCAGAGCGGATATGCGCTCAATCTTCAGGCCGATCAAGAGGCTACTGGCAATTTTTCAATGAGGAAAAAAGTTATGTCCCATTGTGACGAGAACAAATACGACACAGCCGGAACTCCTGATCCTCTTAGCAAGACAAGCCCTACGGCCACCTCACCCACCGAATTTGCGACCGCCGCTCCGGGCAGCGACCACCCGCCAAGCAATGCCGCCATCCCCACACAATGTCAGAGCGAGCACGACCGGGAAATCCCGGAAGTGGATCTGATGTCCCCGCTTACCCTCCGCGGCGTTACTTTCCGCAACCGGATCGCAATGGCGCCCATGTGCATGTATTCCGCTCACGATGGTTTTGCCAACGACTTTCATCTCGTCCATCTGGGTAGCCGGCAATCGGAGGCGTAGGGCTTGTGGTGGTTGAAGCCACCGCAGTCACGGCAGAGGGACGCATTTCACCGGGAGACATGGGGGTCTGGAAAGATGAGCATATCGAGCCATTGGCTCGCATTGCGCGATTTGTGGAGGTGCAAGGTGCGATTCCGGGCATCCAGCTCGCACATGCCGGGCGCAAAGCCAGTTGCGATGCGCCCTGGAACGGCGGCGGCAGCCTGAAAACGCCGGCGGAAGGAGGCTGGCCGGTGATTGGTCCCAGTCCTCTGCCGTTTTACGCCGACGACCCGGTTCCAACGCCCATGTCGGAAACAGATATCGAGTATTGTGTCGAGGCATGGGGAACAGCCGCTCGACGTGCGCAGGACGCGGGTTTCAAAGTGATAGAGCTTCACGCAGCACACGGCTACCTGATGCATGAGTTTCTATCGCCTTTAAGCAATCGTCGTACTGATAACTATGGTGGCAGCCTGGCAAACCGCATGCGGTTTTTGCTAACGGTTGCCAGGCGCCTCCGCGATATTAT
>DASVYI010000141.1:0-2872 GCA_036392275.1 Nitrosospira sp.
GGCCCATCCGCAAGTGCCCGCATACCGGACGCCATGTGGAAATAGCCCGATGAATTGTTGCAACCCTCACGCCGCAGCATTTTTTGTATTTTGCGGCGAAAAATCAAAGACTGGCCGCTTCCTGTTTTCCGTGCCTGATACACGACGGCAAGAATGGCAAAAGCAAATAGGATATTTCAGCGCGACATGTTTTTTTTCCATTTTCGTGTCTGGCAGGTTTTATTGTCATCCATATTGATGACATCGGCGGTATCCGCCGATGTTCTCGAACAGCGTGACATCGCATTTTATTATGGCAGCCGCCCGCCGGTCGGAGATTTGCGTCATTTCGATCAGATTGTCATTCAGCCGAGCCAGATCCTGCCGCACGAAAAAACTGCGCTCTTGAACTTGAATTCGCTGATATTCGCTTATGTTTCATTCGGCGAGGTTGCACGTAATAGCGAGGATATGGCACGCATCAAGACGAAATGGTCGATCGGCGTGAATCCCGCGTGGAACAGCCTGGTAATGAACATGAATGATCCCGGCTGGCACGAATATCTGCTGGAGCACCATTTCGCCCGCCTGTGGCGTGAAGGTTACCGCGCGTTTTTCCTCGATACCGTCGATAGCTATTTGATCGTAACGTCTGTGGGTGAGCAGCGCGAAGAACAGGAGAGGGGGTTGGTTGCGCTGCTTGCGGAGATAAAACGCCGTTTCCCCGGCTGCAAGCTTATTCTCAATCGCGGCTTCGAAGTTCTGGACCGGGTCAGTCAATATGCTGACGGTATGGTTGCTGAATCGCTTTTCCATGGCTTCGATCCGGTTACGGGCAAGCACGCGCCGACGAGGGAAGAGAACAGAACCTGGCTTCTCAATCAACTGACACGCGCGCAAAACGAATTCAATGTGCCGGTGACGGTGCTTGATTACGTTGACCCGGGTAATTGGGCGGAAGCGGAAAAAACTGCGCGGGAAATCGTCAAGCTCGGATTCATGCCGTGGGTTGCCAATGGCGATCTGACGTGGTTGGGGCAGGGCCGGTTGCGGCTGGCTCCGCGCAAATTGCTGGCTATCGTAAACGGTCCGCCCGCACAACAAATGGATCATGAACTATTCAGGCATGCAGCCATGCCATTGGAATATCTCGGCATGGCGCTGGATTATTGGTATATCGATCAGCTTCCGTTACCCGTTGAGCCACTCGTGGGGCGTTATGCTGGTGTCATTGTATGGCTGGGTGAAGACAGCGGTGTCGGCGAGAATGATGCGGGGCGCTACGAGAGCACATGCGCGCGTCTGAAAATCGAAACCGATTCGGGGATGCCTGTGGTATTCATGGGCTATTTGCCTGCCGGTGCCGCCTGCCGGGACCTGATCGATTACCAGGGAGAATTGCAGCCCATTACGCGCGCGCTCAAGCTGGGTCTTGCGATCGGACGCCTGGGACGGCCAAACGGGGCGCCTGTCGTGGGCAGCGGGACGCCCGATGTGCGTGTTCGTGATAGAAATGAAGCATGGCTGACGCTGAGTGACGAGAGCGAAAAGTCATTTCATCCCATCGCCGTAAGAACCTGGGGCGGATACGCCTTGCACCCGCACATCATGAGCGAGAGTGCGTCCGGCCGCCGCGAATGGTTGCTGGATCCGTTCTCTTTTTTTCAGGCGGCGCTGCGCCTGCCCGCACAGCCCATATTCGATCTGACAACCGAAAATGGCCGCCGCCTGGGCATTATAGAAGTGCGCGGCGATCGCCTGTTCGAAAAGGACGAGCACGGCGTGGAAGCAATCGACCGGCTCCGGGCATGGGTCGAAAAGAATGGCGCTCCTGTCACGCTGGGTGTTATCGAGGCCGAAGCAGGCACTGAAGAGCGGCGCAGCAAAGTCCGGCAGCTTGCCTCCATGCCGCAGATTCGTCTGGCGAGCCACACGTACAGCCATCCCTTCTACTGGGGGGTGTTCGAAGGTAAAACGGACGCGGACCAGCAGCCTTACCGCTACAGCGTCTTCATGGACGGCTACGCGGCGGAGATGACGCGGGAGACTCAGGGTACTATCGAATTTCTCCGGTCGATGGCGCCCGGTTCGCCGTTGCTGCTGATATGGTCCGGTGACGGGAAACCCGGGCCCGCGGCCCTGGCGGCAGCCCAGAAAGCAGACCTGCCGCATTATGGCGGAGGTGGTTTGCACTGGCAGAGCGGTTCATTGTCTTTCGCCGATCTCTCTCCGGTGCTACGGCCCACGGACTGGGGTATCCAGGTCTTGACCCCCCTGACGGGCGAGCCGCTGTTCGCGCAACTCTGGTATGGAGATGCTTTGAATTTCGGCAAGATCAGCGACTGGAACAGACAACTCGATGCCGCACGGCGACTGCGTATCTCGTCGATATCGATTCATGCAGACGCGCTATTGCATGCACGTGGCACGGAACTTCTGGATGCGCTGGCCGATGAGCAGCGCAAGGCAAATGTGCTTGGCATCTGGGTGGATGAATATGTCCAGCGAGCGCGGGCTTTTCAGACAGCGAGCATTGCGCGCGACCTCGATGGCAACTGGCTGCTTTTTGGCGATGCGCTCAGAACGGTTCGGTTACCGGCTGCGGAAATGCTTCCCGAAATCTCGACCGACATCGTGGGATACTCGGACCGTGCCAACGATCGCTACATTTATCTGGCGCGCAATCATGCGATTCTCAAGCCCAGGCACGAGGAAGAAACGCAAACTGATACCTCGTTCCTGCGATTGATCCACGCCAGCGCGCCCTTGAAATCTTGGCATCTCAATTCGGATGGGACCGCCACGATATTATTTGAGCCGCGCGGTGAGTTGGAGCTCGGGGTTCCCGGTTCTTGCGTGCTCAGTTCGGATGGCGAGACGTTGCCGGGCCTGC
>DASVYI010000142.1:0-4104 GCA_036392275.1 Nitrosospira sp.
TCGGCCAGCATATCTTTTAAATTTTCGTACATCTCATCGATTGTCATCGTTACCTCTCAGGGTCGACGTCGAAGCTCACATCGAAGACCTTTGCCGAGTGGGTGAGGGCCCCCACCGAGATGAAATCCACCCCGGTCTCGGCCACCGCCCGCACAGTTGCCAGGCTCACGTTACCGGAGGCTTCCAGTTTGGCCCGCCTGGCGGTCAGTTCCACCGCACGGCGCATGGTCTCCGCAGTCATGTTATCCAGTAAAATCCGCTCCACGCCGATCGCCAGGGCGCGCTCCACGTCTTCCAGGGCGCGCGCCTCCACTTCGATCTGTAAATTTCCGCCGGCTTGCCGGGCTTTGCGCACGGCTTCTTCCAGCGAGCCGGCAAAATCAATGTGATTGTCCTTAATCAAGATCATATCATATAATCCGGTGCGGTGATTCTGCCCGCCGCCGCGCCGCACCGCCAGCTTATCCACCACCCGCAGCCCAGGCGCAGTCTTGCGCGTGTCCAGGATGACCGCCCGCGTCCCGGCGACCGCGTCCACGAACTGGCGAGTGAGAGTGGCGATGCCCGAAATACGCCCGAGGAAATTGAGCGCCGTGCGCTCGGCGGTCAGCAGGGCCCGCGCCGGCCCGCTCAGGCGTGCAACCACCTGGCGATCAGCTACCTGCGCCCCTTCCTCGATTAGCGTTTCCATTTTAACCCGCGCATCCAGGGCGCGGTAAACCGCCTCCGCCACATCCAGCCCGGCCAGCACCCCAGCCTGCTTGGCCAGGATGTGGCCCCGCAACACGGCCTCCGCCGGCACGATGCTGTCTGTGGTGGCATCGCCAGCGCCTACGTCCTCTGCCAGGGCGCGCTGAATGCAGCTGAGGATTTCGGCCGAAATTACATCAGAGGTTGGATTGAATGGGTTCACGCTTGAATTCCTGTCTCTTGTGATGGATCGAACACTTGCACGATTGTAACCTACTGGGATGAAAGGATCCAGTTGAAATCTGAAGAAGTCGGTTATTTTGTTTGATGGGTTAAATCATTGTTGCTGTCGAGGGCGTACCAGGTGGCCTGGATGACCAGACGTCTGTAAATTCTCGAAAGGCTTCCGGGTTCAGCCGGGCAAACACCCGACTGAAGGTATCATGCGAAGGAATACCATTTTTGAGTTCAAGAAATGTCCGAAACCATGGCTCCTTGGCCTCGCCAAACATCGCCACCTCAACCCAATCATCCGCTCCGCAAATCAACGCGCAGATCGCAATCAGCACGATGTCTAGATTTATGCTATAATTTATAGACTAATAATATCAACTATGTAGACCATGCCCGTTTTCCGGACTTTTTTCCGAATGGAGTTGAGTGATGATCAAGGGTCTCAAGATATCCATGATCGCCTGGGCAGTCATAGGTTTTTTATATGCGTTGGTGTTTATCTTGTTTCCCAACCAACTGTTAGGGATGTTTGGCGTGAGTCCGGTGCCAAATTACGTGCAATTCTTCATGGTGTTGCTCGGGAATGCTTATATTCTATCGGGAATATTTGTCATCCTTGCTGCACGTGATCCGTTGAAGCATATCCTATGGGTGCAATTAGCCATGGCCTGGGCTGTGCTTGATTTGGTCGCATCGCTGGTGTTCATTATTCGGGGCAACCTCACCTTCCTCCAGGCAGGAAACGCCGTTATCGTCGACATTATCATTCTCGCGGCTTTCCTTATTTTTTATCCCTGGCGTAAGTCTCATTCAAGCGATAATCGATGAGCGGCTGATTTCTGGCTCCATGGAGATCTGTAACGAATATCCTGGAACGTATGATTATTGAATCTCGAGGCGGGATCAAAGGCGTGTTTGAAGCTGCATCGGTGTTTGGAGTGAGGGTGTGCGTGTACGGTCATATACGCAAGGGTGATCAGGTTTCTATCTCACAGCAAACAAAACTCCCGCGATCTGCGGGAGTCCTTTCCTGCGGAGAGGGTGGGCTGCCTACTCACAGTGGAAAAAATTCTTATACCAGCACCTGTCTCACTAACCTGTTTCTGAATTTTTTTACTTTGTGCGGTTTTCGCTATTTCACCATCCACAAATTATGATTAATGCTGTGTGGGGTACCATATACAAAAATTTCCCATAGCGGTCCCTATGGTAGCTCCACAGTAATATGATCCAAATTACATCTTTATAAAAGCGTAATCGAATGCCTGCTCGAGCGTCAGCTTTTGTCCTTCAGCCCACAAAATTCCGAACTTTTTTTTGCCTAATTTTGCCTGAAGCGTTCGTATCCTGCTATCATACGCAGGCTGATCGGATGGATCAATGACCGAGCGAATATTAGCCCGCAGGGCCGCCCCATAACCGAACAGGCGCGCTGCTTTTTCCATCTTTCCTTGCGCTTCAGCGACTGCCGCCAGGCGTTCAAAGCACCAGGCGCTGCCACTCAAGTCGCCGATCTCCTGGCGAACTTCCAGACTTGATCCAAGCAACGCCAGCGCTCGATCCCAATGCTCCTCGCGCATCGCAATCCAGCCTAAAATGCCAAGACAAACCCCAACACCCCATTTATTTCCCAGCCGTCTGCGCAGCTCAAGGCTTTCTTCAACAAGCTGAGATGCCTTGCGGTAGTCCTGCTGCCGTAGCGCCACCTCACCCAGCCCGGCCAGCTCAAAACCAATATTGCGAGAATCACCTAAATCGCGAGATATGGTTAAGGCTTCCTCTAGACGAGACTTTGCCAGAGGATAATCTCCAGACCGCAAGGCAACCCATCCATAACTGATCAGCGCGCGAGCCGTACCTTGCCTGTCTTCAAGTTTCCGCCATATCATAAGCGCCTCATTCAAATACTTCGAGGCAGCCGTATAATTCCCCAGCTCTTCGGCAGCGTTCCCCAGCTTTATCAGCGCGGATGCCATTCCCTGTTGGTCCATAAGTTCACGGTAGATCATGAGACTCTCACTGGCGAAGCTGGTAGTTGCCTTGAAATCACTTTGCCGGTAAGCAAGCTCTGCCGACCGGGCAAGCAGATTGGCGCGCGCGGACGTTCGCCCCTGAGCAGCTACCATTGAGAGAACGGCAGCTAACCGCTCACGTCCCTGGCTATAATACCCACGCGCTTCCCAAAAGAAAGCCAGGGCATTTGCCAACCTCAAACCGAGGTCTGACCTGTCATCTTGAGCGCGGATAGGATCAGGCGGCGCGGCCATGCTCCATTCCAGGGCTGCGAGCAGGTTATCATGCTCTTGCTCTATTTGATTCATCCATTGAACTTGCTCTTCGTTTTCTAAGCTTTTTTCCCTTTTCTCAACCAATGCCAGGTAAAAACTTGCATGGCGGCGCCAGGTCTCATCCATCTCACCCGCCGCATCCAGCTGCTCCCGTCCGAATTCGCGCAACGTTTCCAGCATAACGAAACGCGGCTCGTTGTTCGCGCCATCCATCTCCTGAATTAAACTCTTATCTACGAGCGACCCTAAATAGCCTAATAATGGGGTGTCGACGGCTGGATTCCCTGCGACCGCCTCCATCGCGTCAATGGTAAAGCCGCCAACGAAAATCGACAAATGCTTGAATACCCGTTTTTCTTCTTCGTCGAGCAAATCATAACTCCAGGCAATCGTTTGCCTGAGAGTCTGCTGGCGATTGGGCAGATCCCGCGCTCCTCCAATTAAAAATTCCAGGCGATGGCCCATGCGTTCGAGCATGGCCTGCGGCGGCAAAAGCCTGATACGCGCTGCAGCCAGTTCGATAGCCAATGGCAGCCCGTCCAGCCTGCGGCATAATTCTGCTATCGAACGCACTATGTCCTCCGTGATCCGCATATCCGGCTTGACAGCCCTGGCACGCTGAAGAAACAATTGAACCGCTGAATATTGTGAGATCGCATCCAGGGATTGGGGTTGTGCCAGGTCTGGCAGTTCGAGGGGAGGGATAAGATATTCGCGTTCCCCACTGATATGCAACCCTTCGCGGCTGGTCACTATGACCTTTATCGTCCTACATGCCATGAGCAATTCAGCGACAAAGGATGCTGAAGCGATGACTTGCTCAAAGTTATCCAATAACAAAAGGATCTTTTTATTTTGCAGGTAATCTTTCAGGCTTTCAGCAATGGATTGT
>DASVYI010000143.1:0-3308 GCA_036392275.1 Nitrosospira sp.
AACCCAGATAATCCATTAGGACGCGAGATGATGGCGAGGCAGGTTGCGAGACAGTTTTGCCGGTTGGGAGAAGTCCATAGCCTGATCTATGGACGCCGAGCAAGCGGTGAAAATGGCCGCAAACTGACCGCCAGCACTCGCGTAGGCTCAGAGAGCCGCCTAATGGATTATCTGGGTTTAACCTAAGTCCGGCAGTTATAGCGGAACTCGCCATGAAGGTGGAATTGAAGGTCAAGTGTCGAAAAAAGTCTTTGTGGATCACGGCAATAAACTGAAAATGCGCGGTCAACTGCCGGATTTAGGTTCAATATGAATCCCCTCCAGCCTCTCGATAATGTTCGCGTGGTGTTGAGCCATACGAGTCATCCCGGCAATATCGGCGGCGCGGCGCGCGCAATGAAGACGATGGGGCTGGGTTCGCTCTATCTTGTAAACCCGAAGTCATTTCCCGACAGGGAAGCGGAAAGGCGTGCCGCCGGGGCGTGGGATATCCTCAACAATGCGAGTATTTGCGCCAATCTTGACCGGGCCTTGAGCGGAACGGTGCTGGCTGCGGCGGTTACCGCCCGCTCGCGTGATCTCTCGCATGAGGTGTTCGATGCTCGCCAGGGGGCATTGGAACTGGTTTCTCACGCGCGGCAAAGTCCCGTGGCGCTGGTTTTTGGAACCGAAATGTCTGGCCTCACCATTCAGGAGGTGAGCAAATGCCAGATCATTGTGCATATTCCGGCTGATCCCGGCTATTCCTCGCTCAATCTCGCCAGCGCGGTACAGGTGATGGCGTACGAGTTGCGCATGGCGCTGCCGGAGTCCGGGCCGGTTCCGGCAACGGCCACAGCGGCCACAGCGACCGTAACGACCGGTACCCTGGCGCGCTTCGATGAAATCGAATTGCTGCTCCAGCACCTCGAACGCGTCGCGATTGGCAGCGGATTTCTGGATCCCGATGAACCAAAGCGGTTGATGCAGCGGCTGCGCCGGTTATTTGCCCGTGCCCGGCTGGAAAAAGAGGAAATCAACATATTGCGCGGAATTCTCGGCGCCTGTGAAAAACGGATGGAGACATCCAGGTCGTCGCCCCCCATGTCGTTACCGTAGACAGTCGGAAGACATCCGGCGAAATTTCCTGTGATGCATCCACTAAGTGCTCCTGACTGCTGTGCCGGAAACCGTCCGGAAACCGGGCGGACCGGGTAAAGCCGTCTTCAAAAATTTCCTTCAGTCATCCGGGCTGAAAACCCCATCCATTACAACTTCCTGGTAAGCGTTCGCGCCGCCAGCGCCCGCGGCTTTGGGTTCCGGCCGGAATAATTCCAGAAAAAATTGATGATCACCGGGACGATGTGGCCACCGGAACAAAATAGTTGACCGAAATAAAGGGGCTTTATATACTTGACTAGCGTTGTCGGGTATTAAAGCCGATAATTTTCAGAAAGTATTCCGGAGTATGAATTCTTATTGGAGCGAAAAATGCGATTGACGACTAAGGGGCGGTTCGCGGTAACCGCAATGATCGATCTTGCCTTGCACAGTGCCGGCGGGCCTGTGACGCTTGCGGATATCAGCGAACGCCAGAAAATTTCCCTGTCTTATCTCGAACAGTTGTTTGGAAAACTGCGGCGCAATAAACTGGTGGGCAGCATCCGCGGTCCGGGCGGTGGTTATTGCCTGACCAAGCCGATGAGCGAAGTGTCGGTCGTCGATATCATCCTTGCGGTGGATGAGCCCATCGATGCGACGCAATGCGGCGGCAAGGAGAACTGTCACAACGATCAACGATGTATGACGCATGACTTATGGGCCAACCTGAATGCCCGCATACGGGATTATCTGGCGCTGGTCACGCTAGAGCAACTGGTGGCGAGCCCCAAGGTAAAGGATATCGCGGTGTTGCAGGACATGCGGGCGTGCAAGGATCCGCAGGAAACAGCGCTGGCGTGACCATCGACCGCTCCCCCAACGGGAACTGCAACAATTTCAACCCGGCTACTGCTCCTGTCCGGTCATTGCCGTTCGCGAACGAGTAATGACTTACGCATATCTCGACCATAATGCCACAACACCGGTGGATGATGCGGTGTTCGAGGCGATGTTGCCGTATTTCCGGAAAGAATTCGGAAACGCTTCCAGCCGTCATGCGCCTGGCATGACTGCCCGCCGGGCAGTGAACGAGGCGCGCGAGCAGGTGGCAGATGCGGTTGGGGTGCAGCCGTCACAGGTGATTTTCACCAGTGGCGGCTCGGAAGCCAATAACCTGTTCATTCAGGGCGCGGCAGGCTATCTGAAACCCGGGCGCATTATCGTAAGCGCGGTGGAGCATCCTTGCGTCATGCGCACGGCCCAGGAGCTGGCGCGAAACACAAACGCAAAATGGGATCTGCGCCGGTTGGCTGTGGATGATATAGGACGTGTCGATCTTGCTGATGTGGACCGTGCCTTGCCGGAACAGCAGCCTGGCCAGAAGCAGTCCTGTCTTGTATCGGTCATGCTCGCAAATAACGAAACCGGGGTCATCCAGGACGTCGCGGCGGTTGCCGGGAAAGCCAGGGCATGCGGTGCCTGGATGCATACCGATGCGGTACAGGCTTTTGGTAAAATTCCTGTGGATTTCGCATCGCTCAACGTGCATGCGATGACGCTGTCCGCGCACAAGATTTATGGTCCCAAGGGAGCTGCGGCTCTGATTGTGGATAAACGGCTGCTGCTCAAACCGCTCATTTATGGCGGAGGTCATGAGAACGGGTTGCGCTCGGGCACTGAAAACGTTCCCGCCATTGTCGGGTTCGGTATCGCCTGCGAACTGGCCAGGGCGCGAATGGCGGAAACCGGGGCACGCCTACTGGCAATGCGCGGGCGGCTGGAGCAGGGGTTGACCGGCATGGGTGCCATTATTTTCGGGCTCGGCGCGCAGCGCCTGCCCAACACTTGTTATTTTGCATTGCCGGGCATGGAAGGTGATACCCTGGTGGTCCGGCTCGATAAAGCCGGTTTTGCGATAGCGAGCGGCGCCGCGTGTTCCAGCGTGAACCCCGGCCGCAGTCATGTGCTGGAGGCAATGGGCGTGGATCCGATGCTGACCCGGTGCGCGGTGCGTGTAAGCCTGGGCAGTGCCAATTCCATGGCAGACGTGGAAAATTTTCTCAACGCCTTGAATAACGTGGCTCAGGAATTGAGGCGGATGAGCATGGTAATGATTTGAAGATTTGGATGTTCTTGCCGGGATGGCGGTCACCCATCATATGCGTCACTTCTACATGGACAACCCAGTTCTCATGAGGCTTATTCAGAGATTCCCTCATCATTTTTTG
>DASVYI010000144.1:0-10790 GCA_036392275.1 Nitrosospira sp.
GCGCGCGCCTATGCAGCGGCTGCGGAAACGAGGCTCGCCGAAATGCGCCGCGACCAGGCCAGGCAGATGCGCGACGCCTTCAACGACCAGAAATTCAATCCGGAACAGTGGCTTGCCATGGCCGGGGTGATGAAAGCACTGGCGGGCACAGCCCTGGACCGGGGAATCGAGATCGGCCGCCTGATGGAGAAGACTTACAATTTCGAGAATTTCGATGACCGCAAGGTGATTCGCAGCTCCTACAAAATCGCCCAGACCCAGGATCTGCTGGGCGGCGAACTGCTGTTGAACGATATCGACAGCTTTACGTTCTATCACCTGACGCGTGTGAATCAGAAACCCATTCCGGTGAAATGGGCGGTGTCCCTGACAGAGGAGTTTCCGGGGCAGTTCCTGAGATTGTCCCAGACCGGGCGCATGGAGTTCGATATCGATCTCGAACGCCTGGCGCTGGCGCAGCCCGGCACTTACCGGCACCAGATCAAGGGGGTGGAGGTTGAGGTGGATGGTTTCCTTCCACCCAACGGGCTCCATGGAAGATTGACTAATTCGGGGCTAGGGCGCTATCGGGATGCGCTTGGTCAGGTTCATCTGCGCGTGCAGCCTGCCGAAACCATGGTGCTGAGCCGCTACAACCGGCGGCAGGATTCGCTGATTCTCAGCCCGCCGCCGGATATGCGCAACCTGTTCGAGGGCAACAGCGCCGCCTCGGGATGGACGCTCGAGGTGCCACGATCGGCGAACGATGCCGACCTGCGCCTGGTATTCGACATACGGCTGGTATTGTATTTCGAGTGCCTGTTCGATCAGACGCTGTTCCAGAAAGATGCCGCGCCGCCACAGGCGCTGCGCGTGGAGCGGACACGCGCACTTGATCTGCGCCAGCACTATCCCGATGCATACTTCCAGTTGCGTGAAGCGGGAAAGGCCACAATCGAGCTGACTCAGGGGCAGTTTCCGCTGAATCAGCTCCAGCCGGTTCTGGTATCGCTTGCCTTGGCCATTACGCCCGAGGCGAACGGCACGCTCAACGGCGCTAAGCTGACGGTATCCTACCCCGGACAGGGCACGCCCGTCCATGTGACCGTGCCGGCCACGAATGCGGTACAGAAGGGCGCTTTGCCGATCGGCGCGGCGCAGTCCGCGCTCGGCGCATACGAGATTGAACTCGATCCCGCCGACCTTGCGCGCAAGGATCAGATCCAGGATATTGCGCTCGTGATGGATTATCGGTTCACGCCGGCCACCTGAAGCCTCATTACTTAAGACCAACCCCGGGCTTAAGGCGAAGGAGGAGATATATATGGCAAACGCATCGGGTGCTTCCGCCGAGGCGCTGCCGCTTCCAAAAGGCGGCGGCAGCACGCGCGGGCTGGGCGATGGCTTTACGCCCGATTTGAACCGCGGCACGGGCAGTTACGCCGTCGAGATTCAGGTTCCCAAAGGATTTCGCAGCCTGACTCCCCGGTTGGTCTTGACATACAACACCGCTAACGGGGATGGTCCATTCGGCTACGGCTGGAATTTGCCGCTGCCGCGGGTCCAGATCGATACGGACACGGGGGTCGCCAACTATTTCGCGCCAAAATACCTGATGGATGGAGAAACGCTGGCCGCAATTGGCAACGGGGTATTCCGGCCATTGGTGGAGAATGCCTTCCAGCGCATCCGCAAGACGGGTGATCAGTGGGAGGTAACCGATAAGGGCGGGAATACCAGCGTGCTGGGCGGCACGCCCGAAAGCCGTGTAAGTGGTGAGGCTCTGGGTGTGACGCGCACCTTCGCCTGGCTGGTGAGCTCCATTCGCGACACCAGCGGCAACGAGATCCGGTTCACGTATTTTCGGGACGGGGGAAATCTATATCTAGAAACTGTAACGTACGCCGCATTCGAAGTCCGGCTGGAATACGAGCCGCGGCCCGATCCCACGGTGAATCGCAGAGCGGGTTTTCCCGTTACCCAGGCGCTGCGCTGCCGGACCGTGAGCGTGCGGCGTGCCGACGATCCGCTGGTGATCCGGCAATACCGTCTGGAATATACAGGGGGGTTATCGCCCAGCCTGCTCGCCGGCGTCTCGATGCATGGCTCCAAACGGCAGCCGGATGGCTCCATCTCGGAAGTGGACGGGCCGCCGGTCGAGTTCACCTATTCACCGTTCGACCCGCAGAGACGGCGGTTGCGCAAAATCTTCGAAGGGCTTCCCGACCGGCCGGGGCCGCTGGGGGAGGATGGCAGAGAGATCGTGGACCTGAACGGGGATGCTTTGCCCGATATCGTGCAACTCGGCGCAGGGCGCCCGCGCTTATGGCGGAATTCCGGCGATGGCAGGTTCGCACCGCCTGTGACCCTGACGGATTTCCCGCAGCCGATGGAAATTTCGGCAAGCACGCTGTTATTTGATGCCGACGGCAGGGGCACTGTCGATGTGGTGGAACTGGAGCCGGCGTTTGCCCGCTATTATCCGAATAATGGAGCAGGTGCGTTTGAGCGGCCGCGTTTCCTGGGTGGAAAGCAGCCGCTCTCTTTTAGCCTCGGGAATCCTGATACCGCGTTTGCCGATATAAATGGCGACGGGCGGGTCGATCTGGTTCAGACGACTTCCGCCGGGCTGCTCACCTGGGAAAATCGAGGCGGTGAAAATGGATTCAGTCTGCCCCGGTTTACGCCACGCTTCGGCGGCCGTGACGCGCTTCCCGATGTGCGCCTTTCCGAACCCGGCGTCTTCGTTACCGACATGACCGGCGACGGCCTGCCGGATATCGTGCATGTTGCGAGCGGTCTCGTGGAGTACTGGCCATCGCTTGGCGGCGGCCGTTACGACCGCCGTCAGAGTATGGCCAATCCGCCGCAGCTTCCGCGCAATGCAAATATAAAGAGGGTCTTCCTGGCGGATGTGGACGGGACTGGGACCAGCGATGTGGTCTATGTGGGACCGGACAGTGTGACCGTCTGGCGCAATCTGGGCGGGGCGCGTTTCGCGGACCCGGTCGAAGTGAAAGGGACGCCGGAAACGCCGCTGGAATCGTTGCGTCTGGCGGACTTGCTGGGCACGGGCAATGCTGGCGTTCTGTGGTCCGAAGTTCGCGCAGCGCAAGATCCGGGCTACCGTTTTCTGCCATTCACAGAAATCAAGCCGTTCCTGCTCACTCACATCAACGAGGGCACGGGAGCCGAAGTTCGCATCGACTACGGCGTCAGCAGTCAGCACGCCGTGCGTGACCGCAAGAACGGCGAGCCTTGGCGGACCGCGCTGCCTATCGCAGTTCCGGTGGTAGACCGCATTACCCGCCACGACCTGGTTACCGGCGCCGCTGATTCGAGCGAAATCTTCTACCATGATGGCCGTTGGGACCCTTCGGTGCGCCGCTTCCGCGGCTTTGGCCGGGTAACGGTAAAACGATCGGGCGACGTCGAAACCCAAGAGGTATTCGAGGAATATCGCTATCTGGTGGGGGCGCCGGGTGAGCCGGACATCGACGGTGCGACCGGTCTGGCATCGGAACAGTTGGACCGGGCGCGCCGTGGTCAGATGTACCTGAGCACATTTTTCAGCGCCGGCCCCGGATCATCGGCGGTGCGCAGCGAGGAGACACGCTGGCGGGTGATCATATCGGCTACTGCCGCGGATGATACCCCTTTGCTGTTTCCACAGGTGATCGGAACGGAGGTGCGCAACCTGGAAGGCGGAAATCATCCCCGGGTGGTCGCTACCGAATACAGGTATGACGCCCTTGGCAATGTGACACGTGAACGGCGCTCGGCCATGGCCCCCAACGGCGGTGATGACGGACTGTCCGTAAGTCCCATTGCAGTGGTCACTGAAACGGAATACGCCATCAATCTGGACAGTTACGTGGTCGATCGCATGGCGCGCGTCGTGCGCCGCGATGACAGCGGCGCCGTGCTGGGCGAAGTCCGCCATTATTACGATGGGCCCGACCTGTCGGGCTTGCCTTTGGGCATCGCCGGCGCGGGTTTGCTGCGAAGGCAGGAAGAAATCGTACTGACGCGAGCCGAGGCGACGGCGTTATACGGTGCCCGCGAACCGGACTGGACGACGCTTGGCTATCACGATGCGACCCGCATCGACGGTGCTCCATCAATCGCCGTCAACCATACCCGCTATGATTATTCGGCTCACGGCACGATCGCCCGGCGGGTGGATACATTCGGAGGCGAGACGCGCTTTGATTATGACCCGGATGGCCTGCTCGTGGTGCGGATGACTAACGCGGTTGGGCATGTGCGCACCGCTTCCTACGATCGCGCATGGCAGTTGATAGAAGAGCATACTTATGCGAACGGCGCCGCGATCCGGTATCGCTACGACGGCCTGGGACGGCTGCGTGCCACGATTCAGCCGGATGATACCGCGGATCTTCCGACGATCCGGTATACGCCGGATCACACGTCAATTCCGACTTCCCTGAAAACCGAGCGCCGCAAAGCCTCCGGCGCCGCGGATACCTATGATGAAGTCGTCTATTTCGATGGTCAGGGGCGCGAGGTACAGCGGCGTACCCGAATCGAAGGCGATCGCGTGCGCGTGAGCGGCATCGTCCGTTTGAATCGCCGCGGAGATCCAGTTTTCAAGGGACAGCCACAGTTCGGCGCGGCGCTCGATTACCAAGCACCCGAGACTCTGCCCGGTACGCCCGGATCGCGCTATGAATATGATGCCGTTGGCCGACTGGTTTCTGCCTTCAACCCGGAAAATCGTAAATGCGTGGTTGTTTACACACCCTGGACGGCCACCATTTCTGATGTGATCGATACCGATCCCGCCGACCCGCGCCGGAATACGCCGCGCATTCAGGAGTTTGATGGTTTCGGCCGAATCTCCGGCGTGACGCTGATCGGTGAAGGCGCCAGCCGGAACCGGGCAGGTTACGTCCATGATCTGATGGGCCGCCTGGTAGCTTCGACGGATCTGGCCGGCCGGCCCGCGCTTCGCGCCATCCGGTACGACGGGCGTGGGTTGCGACTGCGCATCGACCATGCTGCCGCGGGCCAGCGTACTGCGATTTACGATGCGCGCAGCCGGCTGGTGGGGTATTGGGATGCGCGCAATCGCATCGTGGAACGAACCTACGATGCCATTGGGAGAATCCTGACCGAGTCGATGGACGGTACAGTGCAGGAAACGTATCACTACGATCTCGCGCCGAATCAGATGGGGCGGCTCGGCCGCGTGGAGGACAATGCGGGTCCGGTGGTCTTTTCCTATGATGCATTGGGCCGCGTCACCGGTAAAGCGCGTACGGTGCTGGGTCAGCGGTTCGATATCGGGTATGAATACGAGCCCACCGGCCTGCAAAGGAGAATAACGTACCCGGATGGCAGCGTAGCGGCTTTCGACCGCGGTGGTGACGGCCGGGTGCGGCGCGTGTCGGGGTTCATCGATGAGGTCGGTTATGATGGCGCCGGACGGCTGTCGCGCATGATGCATGCTAATGGCATCGAAGAGACTTTTGGCTATACGGATGCCGGGCATCTGGCAACACTGCGGTTCAGCGGAGCAGGAGGAACGCTTTATGACAGCGCCTTGGTGCACGATGCCGCCGGGCGTCTGACCGGTGTGACGGAAACTTCCGGGCCCGGTCCGTTTGACGAAACGTATGAGCACAATGCACTCGGGCAGCTTACCCGTTTCGCACGTCACCAGGGCGCGGCCACGACTGCGTGGGATTATGAGACGGACGTCGACGGAAATCTGCTCAAAATGGGTGAAACGCAAACCGCGCAGTTCGAATACGATTTTGGCGCGACAGGAGCGCTCAGTCGCCGGACGCTGGATAACGCAACCGTGGAGACTTTTGCTTTCGATAATGCGGGGCACATGACAGACTGGGGCGCCTCAGTTCTCGAATGGGACGCGCGCGGGCGGCTGGTACGCATGACCAAACCCGATGGCACGGTTGCCGAAATGGTATACGACTACCGCGGGGCGCGCGTTGCCAAACGGATAACCACTGGTGCAGGTTCGAAGCTGACGCGGTATATAGATGAACTTTATGAAGACCGGGCGGGCGTTGGTAACGGCTATGTCTTTGCCGCCGGCCGCCTGGCCGGGCGCTTTCGAGGTGGCGGAAAGCGGCATCTGCATGTGGATCATCGAGGGTCGGTCATTCTGGTCACACGCGACGATGGCTCAGTGGATGGACGCGGCTGGTTCGGACCCTACGGCAGCGTGGGCAGCGTGGGCGGCGCGCCCGAAACGGCTGATGCAGACGGCTCGCGCCAGATGGGCGGCCTCATCTTCGATTCGGAAATCGGCCTGTATTACTGCAACCATCGCTACTACGCCCCGGCGCTGGGCCGCTTCCTCTCGCCAGACCCCCGATACCTCGGCCAGCCGGAGCGGGAACTCGATGTGCCGGAGGCGCACAATCTGTATGTTTATGCGGCCGGCAATCCAGTGGATTACGTGGACCCTACCGGTGAGAGTTTCTGGAGCACGCTTGGGCAGATTCTAGCTGGCATTGTCGTCGTCATTGCAGTCGTCGCGGCGATCATTGTTGTGGCGTGGTTGATCAGCACGGCGGGCTGGCTCATGCTGGCCGGAGCGGCGATCGGCGCTGTCATCGGGTTGGCTACGGATGGATGGGAAGGCGCGGCGCTGGGGGCGATGATGGGGGCGACCATCGGCATCAATGTGGCGATCGGCGGCCCGCTGGGCATCATCACATTCATGGGGGTCTTCCCGGGAATTCGCAAACAGGAGTGGTACCACAGCCTGGCCGGCTGGTCGAGCTGGTTCATGCCCGCGAGCTGGCCGGGCCACATCATGGGCCTGGGTGTTTTTCTGGCGAATGGCATCGCGCATGTATTTGGTTCCGACAACAAGATCGAATCGATAAAATTCGACTGGAAGCACGGCCAGATCCTGACCGCAGGGGGCGAATACGGCGGCACGCCATTCCCCTGGCTGGGGATGAGCGGTCCGTCACACAGCTTGGGCGGCTTTGCCTTCTGGAGCAACAGCACTTGGGAGGAGGGCGGCAAGTCCTGGAAGGGAATCGAGGAGACGGTCGATCCCGGACGCGGTTTTGCGCACGAGACCGGGCACATGCTCAGCAACGCGCAATTCGGGTTCTGGCAAGGTATTGTGAATGGTATCGAGAATCTGACCACCAAAAATCACGACGATCGATTGTTCGAAAAGATCGCGCAGAGCAACGTACCGGCGGGCGATCGCGATCCGGGCGACCAAGTCATTCCGATCTGGACGTGAGCCACGAATGTATGGGATCAAATGTCGGCTGGAAAGCGAGCCGGGCAGGAATGGGGTTTATCTGCCTGAACATTGCGGGGCGAAAACCGGAAATCCATGCTGACGCGTGACGACGAGGTGTCGTTCCAGACGCTTCCATGGCAGAGATTCGGGCCATCGAAGATGAGAGCCTGGCCGTACTCGAGGTTCACCGGCGAATAATCGCCTTTCCCTTCCTGGCTCTCGATCCAGATGCTGTTTGCGCCCCAGACGCGCATAAACGGTATCCAGACGTTGAGATGCGCGGGGTTGACACCATAATCCCGATCCCGATGGAATGAGCTGCTGCCCTTTTGGCTGAAATGGAAGCGAAAGGATGGCGGGACCTGGTATGAATTCACACCATCGAACATCGGTCCAATGACAGACTGGATGAAGTGCACGTATACCGGCCTGAAACACTCAAAACCCTGGATCAGCAAGCGGCGGCAAGCATTGATCTGATCCACTATGTTGGTGTAGGACTGCAGATCGGCTCGCGTATGGATATTCTCAAGCTGTTCAAAATCGAGCACCGAAGCGGCCCACGTCCGGAAATCGTATTTTCGGGTGTCATATTCGATGATAGTTCCGTGCGCGATCATATTCTGGAAGGCTGAATTGGCGTTGAAAAAGCTCCCCCACCCGGGCGTGGAAATATGCAGTGTTTAGCCACGAAGGCCAGACAGGGAAGCGGTAGAGATCCTTATTTGTAGTTTTTGTCTTTTTCCTCCCATTCCTCCGCTACCACAACCTCGACCTCAACCACCTCGACCGCGACCTCCGTGGTAACTTCGGTTGTCACCTCGGTCGTTACTTCGGTAGTCACCTCGGTTGTCACTTCCGTCGTCACTTCGGTAGTGACCTCTGTCGTCACCTCCGTCGTTACCTCGGTGGTCACTTCAGTCGTTACCTCGGTCGTGACATCCGTCGTTGTGTCGGTGGTTGTGACAGGTTCGGCGTTGGTGTCAGTGGTGGTATCGGTGGTGGTATTTTCCGGCGGGGGATTGTCGGGATTGATCTGGGGACCTGGATTGGCGTCGGGTTGGGGCACACCGTCATTCAGCCCGGGATCGACTTCTTCCGCCGAATTCCGCCAAGCGGATATTTTCCCCCATGCCCACTGTGCAATCTTGACTCCCAGGTATATGAACTGGATCGCACCGAGTACCGTCATTACGTACCCTGCGATGGTAAAAACTTTCTGCAAGGTGGTTTCCTGATATCCTCCGCCGCCGGAATAAGGCTGACCAAGAATGCCGGAAAACGGAAGGGCGGTGGCGCCCGCGGATTGCTGCAATGTCCCGTTGAACGAGTTTCCGACGTAGCCCGACGAGGTGGGTGTGGTGATGCGCACGAACGTGATTTTCCCAGCGGTATTGTTACCCGCAATGGGCCACGTCAGGACATTGGTGTTGACGTCATAGTCGAGGTTTTGAAGATTCAGACCGCTCAAGGTTACCTGCGTATTGCTGATTACGGTGAGGGGCGGGCCTGCCGTATAGGAGCCGTTTGTCTCCGTTATCGTTGTCTGTCCGTAAACACCGATCCAGTCGGCCAGTGATGTCGGCGTCGAAAGAACACCGCTATATTGCAAGGCGGTTGCGCCGGAAGATTGCTGTATCGTTCCAAAAAACGTCGGGCCGACATATCCCGTCGACGTCGGCGTGGTGATTCTGCTAAAGGAGACGCTTCCCGCGGTTGTGTTGTGATCCAGCCCCCAGCTCAGCACATTCCCGACCGAACAATAGGTGAAATTCTGGATCGGGGTTTGATCCAGAATGACGACTGTACTGCTTTGAACGATTAACGCAGGACCCTTGATGTAGGTACCATCCGCCTGTTTGATCGATGCCTGGCCATAGTTGCCCGACCAGTTTTCAAGCGGAAAAGAAGTTATCGGGCCGATGTGGCCGCTATACACCAAAGCGGACGTGCTGGGCGCGCACTGGCTTTGTTGCAAAGTTCCGCTGAAGAGTTTGCCGGTATATCCCGTGGGCGGATTGGCGCCCGAGGTAACGGAAGGTACTTCTCCAAACGTAATGCTGCCCGAGGAGGCGTTATTCGCCGTACCCCAGGTCAGATTCTTGTTGGAAAATTTGAAATCCGAGAGGGGCACGTTGTCGAGCAGAACAGTGGTGTTGTCCACCACCACGAGCGGCGGACCCAATACAAATGTTCCATCCGATTTTTTCAATGACGTGGTGCCATAGGTGCCGGCCCAATAGGCCAGCTGGGTGTCCTGCATCTGTTCCTGCGCCTGGACGATCTGGGTCGGCGTGGTTTTGTACCCTTGCGATGTCAGCCACGTGACCAGACTGCCGGGGTCCGATTGGCTCTGGGCTTGCTGTCCAGCTTCCTGATAGCTTTGCGCCAAAGTCGGCTTGGTCAACATATCCTGCAAAAAACGCTGTGCATCATTGAACGACTGCTGTGTTGGATTCGACATGATTCGCTCCTGAATTTCGGTCAATGTAGATCGCTTGTCTGCGTGTCACCGTCGCGTGTGGCTATTTTTAGATACGATGATCGTAGCCGCCGCAACTAACGGTGCTTCACGCGGCATATAGTTTCTGGGTTGCATCGACAGCTTTCACGCGTTCATCGCTCCAGTGGGATTGTTTGATCGCCATGCGGATTCGGCCCGAGTGCCGGCTTAACAACGCCTCTCGTTCAGGAGCAGTCAAGTTTGCGTGGAGAGCGGCGGTCAATTCGGGATTCCGGTTGAACTCGGCCAGGATTAGCGGGTTTTGTGAAACGTAGGTGATGAAGGCCGCTAATCCGCTGTGCTCGGGGGAGGGGAAATACCGGCTTCCACTCGTCAGTGGTTTTACCGGTTTATTTTCTGCAGGCCTCGTTTCGGCCGTTTTGGGCTGGCTTGCTTCTGCGCCAGACTGCGTGGGTTTCGGCTTTTTGATGACCAGCCCCAGGCTACGCGCCATTTCGATATCGGTTTCAATTTCATCCTGCGGAGGGATGTATAAGGTCGAGATCCCGGTCACACCGGCCTTTCGCAATTGGCTGAGCGGCATCCTTTCCACAGTGGAAGGGCACATGGGGTATTGCGATCCCTGGTAATGCACGACCTCATGGTTTTTATCGTAGAAGGATTCCAGATAATCAACCAGGATATTCAGGTTGCGATTGTCATATCCGGCAAAATTGAAACCCAGGTCGCCCACGCACCCAATCTGCCAGACCACGACATGGCCGTCTGTATTTAACCGGCGTTTGCGCAAGAGCAAGTCGGTGGCTTCTACGGTCTGGGAGCCCTTGGAAGACGGATCAACGCCAATATCGGCGTACAGGCAATCCAGCGCCGAAATCGCCGGCAGAATGGCTGCCTTGTAACCCTCGGCACGCGCAATCTTGACTGCGTGATGGGAAGGATATACAAAAACACCGGGATGCCCATAGAATACCCCGCAGACATCTTTTCCTCGCCGTACGTATTTGAGCATCTCGTCCGCCATGTCATGGTAAGTATCCAGGCGGCGTTTTTCATTTCCGTAGAATTGGTATAAATCAATGCTATGTT
>DASVYI010000145.1:0-3001 GCA_036392275.1 Nitrosospira sp.
CGAGGATAAACCTAAACGATAGTAGTGCAGTCGTGATATAGCCCGGTCTGGCTCGATATGCATGAGGGCGATCCACCCCATAAATGTGAGTGACAAGATAGTCGCGGCCGGGTCGCGTCGACCTTCAAGAATGATATGAGAATCTACTGAAAAACGATAAATATCCATTACCGCTGAGCATTTCTGTGTCAGCGGTTCATCAGCCCGCCAGTCCGCCAGCGCGCCAGTGCGCCTTTGACAAGCCAGCCAGTCTTATTCTGTTTTGTCTTGTCAAAGGAAACACGGGTTATGAAACTCAGCAGAACCCTGTGCGCGGGCGCTCAAGCCTGGCACAAGCGTCGTAATTTATCCAATACAGCCCTTCCCGCCACACTGATTTACTTGGGATTGAGTGTTGTTTTTACTCTTCCTTGCAGCGTCGCTGCCGAGTCGAATATCTCTGCCGGGACCGCTGTTCAGGCATATGACATCTCGTCAGGCGATCTGGAAGGAGCGCTCAATCGTTTTGCGGCTCAGGCGGGCATTCGTCTCTCCTTCGATGCTGAGGAGGTTAAAGGAAGTACGGCGCAAGCATTGAAGGGCAGTTTCACCGTTCAGGCCGGGCTGCGGCAGTTATTGGCCGGGAGCGGACTGGAAGCCGTGCCGCACGCTGATGGATACATTGTCAAGAAATCAGCCGCATCAGTTGCTGTGGTGAATTCAGCGGATGGTCAACCCGCGACGCTGCCATCCATAAAGGTCGCCGCGAGCAGTATAAAAGACCCGGCGGATGGATACATGGCCATGAAAAGTTTCAGCGCGACCCGGACCGATACCCCACTGCGCGACGTGCCGCAATCCATAACCGTCGTGACAAAGGATCTGATCAAGGATCAGACCATGCAGAACATGGGCGATGTCGTGCGTTATGTGCCCGGCGTGGGTATTTCGCAAGGGGAGGGCAATCGCGACGCCGTGATTTTCCGCGGCAACAACTCGACAGGAGATTTCTTTGTCGATGGGCTGCGTGATGACGCCCAGTATTTCCGCGATCTCTACAATATAGATCGCGTCGAAGTATTGAAGGGTTCCAATGGCATGATTTTCGGCCGTGGCGGTGCAGGCGGCGTGATCAATCGTGTCACCAAGGAAGCCGGCTGGACGCCCGTAAATGAAATCTCGGGACAGTATGGGTCTTTCAACCATAAGCGGATAGCGGTGGACGTCGGCCGGGCCATAAACGAAGTGGCTGCTTTTCGTCTCAACGGCATGTACGAACATTCCAACAGCTTCCGTCACGGCGTGGAGCTGGAGCGGGGCGGTGTCAATCCTACTCTAACCATCAAACCCACCGCTCAAACAAAAATTGTTCTGAGCGGAGAATATTTTACCGACAACCGTACGGCGGATCGTGGCATACCTTCTTTTGGAACGATACCTTCGTCCGGAAGCACACCGGGAGTCATAAGTTCAGGGCGTCCCGCCGACACCGGCCGGTCGACATTTTTTGGTAATGCGGCTGAGAGTCCGACCCATGTCGATGTCTGGGCATTGAATTCGCTCATTCAGCACACGTTCGACAATAACCTGACCGTCCGCAATCGTACCCGCTACGCCAATTACGACAAGTTCTACCAGAACGTCTTTGCCGGCGGACAGGCAACTGCTCAGGATGCTACCGGAACGGTAAATATTCAGGCCTATAACAATGCAACCCGGCGGGACAATATTTTCAACCAGACGGATTTTTTATACACCCTGAACACATGGGGCATAAAGCATGAGTTCATGACCGGCGTGGAGTACGGCCGTCAGGTGACAAGTAATTTCCGTAATACCGGGTTTTTCAATAATGCCACCACCAGCGTGGACGTGCCCTTCCTTAATCCCATTGCCCTGGCTCCGGTCACCTTCAAGCAAAACGCAACCGATGCCAATAATCATGGCGTCGTTGAAGTGGTGGGCATATACGCACAGGACCAGATTACGCTCCTTCCCCAGATCAAGGCGGTGCTGGGCATACGCTACGATAACTTCGACGTGAATTTCGTCAATAACCGCAACGGACAGCGGTTCCATACCAATGATGGGCTGGTCTCGCCGCGCGTCGGCTTGATCTATAAACCCATCGAGCCGGTTTCGATCTACGGAAACTATAGCCTGGCCTATGTACCGCGCGCAGGCGATCAGCTCAGTTCGTTAGCGTTGAGCAACGCCGCGCTCAAACCGGAGCAGTTCATGAATCTGGAACTTGGAGCCAAATGGGATATCCGTCCCGATCTGTCTCTCACCGCGGCACTGTATCAACTGGATCGCAGCAACGTGATCGTTCCGGTTCCCGGTAACGCCACCGCGACCATGCTGGTGGATGGGCAGCGCACAAGAGGGGCGGAAGTCGGCTTGATGGGACGCATCACCCCCCAATGGAGCGTCATGGGGGGCTACGCCTATACCGATGGCGAGATCACGCGCACGCAGTCCGTCAATGCTCAAGCCGGCGCGGTTCTAGCCCAAGTCCCCAAGCACACCGTTTCGATGTGGAATCGCTATGATCTGTCACCCATGCTGGGGCTTGGGCTTGGGGTGATTCATCGCAGCAGCATGTTCGCGACAACCGATAACACCGTGCTCTTACCGGGCTTCACGCGTCTGGATGCGGCAATGTTCGTCAGACTTACCAAGGTCTTGCGTGTTCAGGCGAACATCGAAAATATCGCGAATATCAACTATATCGCCTCCGCAAACAATAACAACAATATTCTGCCGGGCGCACCGCGCATTTTCCGGTTGACGCTGGTCGCCAATTTCTAGACTGGCGCCGAGCCATGGTCAATTTCTTCCTATGACCGTGTGCATGAGGGGCGAACGAACCATTACCCTTCAGGCTTCGGCGGCCTGAGGGGATTGAGACATTCGTTCTCGATCCCGCATAGTATGAAGCAGATAAGTGTTTGATGAAAAAGACTCCTCTGCCGGAGGGCATGGAATTTATTCACACGGCAAAAATCCGGAGATTCCCCCG
>DASVYI010000146.1:0-9909 GCA_036392275.1 Nitrosospira sp.
TTCCCCGGCAAAGCATCGCCGGTAGCGTTCATCGTCGTTGAGATAGGCTCTAAACATCGACGGCCAGCCTCTCTTCAAGGCAAGCTCACCCTGGATCCCCGGCGTGGCAACCACTTCCACCGATCCATCATCCCGCCGCGCGACGATTGCAGCCTCTATGCCCGGCAACGGCCTGCCCATGGACCCGGGCTTGATATCCATCGCGGCATAATTTGCGATCATGATACCGCCTGTCTCAGTTTGCCACCAATTGTCGTGAATCGGGAGCCCGAACGCATCCTTCCCCCATTCCACCGCCTGCGGATTCAGCGGTTCCCCTACGCTTGCGATGAAACGAAGCTGCGGGAACCCGTGCTGGCGCGCCAGCTCCGCGCCTCCCCTCATCATCATGCGCACCGCGGTCGGGGCAGTGTACCACACGCTCACTTTCTGCTCGGCCAGGATGCCATACCAGCGCCCGGCATCGAAATCCCCTTCATCCACGACGCTGGTAATGCCATTGATCAGCGGCGAAACGATCCCGTAGGAGGTGCCGGTTACCCAGCCGGGATCGGCAGTGCACCAGAATATATCGTCCGTGTGAAAATCGAGGGCGAGCTTGCCGGTTACGTCATGCGCAATCGCCGCGCCGTGAACATGGACGGCGCCCTTGGGCTTGCCGGTGGTGCCGCTGGTAAAATGCAGAAGCGCCGGATCATCCGGAGCCGTGGAGCCAATGGTGAAGGTCGTGCCCGCATCCCGCATGAGCGGGAGGAGATCAAGGGTGTCCGCCACATGACCTTGGCCGCCGCTGTCATCCACCAGCAGAACATGCTCCAGCCGTGGCAGCGACGCACGTATGCCGGCAACCTTTTTTTGATAGAGGCTGGTGGTGGTCACCAGCACCTTGCCTGCGCCTAGCGTCAGCCGCGTATGCAGCGGTTCCGGCCCGAATGCGGAAAACAGGGGACTGACAACGCAACGCTGCTTGAGCGATCCCAGCACCGCGATATAAAGCTCCGGAATCCGTCCGGCAAGTATGAATACCGATTCCCCCGGCTGCACACCGATCCCGGCCAGCACGTTTGCAAAGCGATTGCTCAGTTCATCGAGTTCAGCGTAGCTGAAATCCCGCCTGGCACCATATTTTCCGAGCCAGCGTATTGCAAGATGACCGGCGCGCAGGCCCCGCGCATGGCGGGTAACCGCTTCATGGGCGATATTGATCCCCCGGCCATCGGGCAGCCCTGTCAAGCTCTGCGCCGCGGCTTCCCAGGAAAAGCCCGCGCAAGTGCTGGCATAATCGCTCATGTTGGGCGCAACGTGCAAACCAGCCGGCGCCTTGCGGATGATATCCGCCGTCATGAGACGCTTTTGCCTGAAAGGAGCATTAGCGAAGCCCGGGTGATGAAAATTTCAGTCTAGCCACACCCTGCAAAGACGTCAACTTGACCCGCGATTCAATCAGCTTGAACCAGCTTGCCATCATTTTGGCAACCGGTTTCATTCATCGGGGCCTGTTACCCGCGCTGTCGCAAATTCTTCCCAATCCAGGGTGCCGGGTCGTTCGCAAAGTATCCGCAGCAGGTCATAGGCAGCTTCGAGATTGACAGACGCTTCCGGACTGAGCGATTCCCCGAGTTCAAAGCGATTCCCCCGTACCTCCAGTAAATAGGCGGACGGAGGATCCCCGTAAAGTTCCCGGTATGTGTGCAGTACCGCCATGGGGCTCATGACGTGGGTCGTATAGCTGGGGTCTTTCCGCGCATACAGCCGCGAAAAGGCGTAGGGAGCCGTGCAGGAAACGCTCGCGTCAACGAACAATATCCGCTCACGGTCATGAAGGTCGAGCGCGTGTTCCACCTGGAGCTGAAAGTCGGTCAGGAGATCCGCATTGGGCGGATGAAGCGCTTCCAGCCGCTCCAGCAGCATGGATCCCAGCGCATCGTCGCCCCGGCTCGGGTTGCCGTACCCGAACACCAGCAATGGCCGCTTCAGGCCTGGCACCGCCCGTCCGGATCCTTGACCAGCCGCTGTACCCGCGTGCCTTCGGCATTCATCAGCTCCACTTCCAGAGGCATTTTTCCTAGCGCATGGGTTGCGCAGGACAGGCAGGGATCGAATGCCCTGATCGCCACCTCGATATGATTGAGCAACCCCTCCGTAAGCTGTTGCCCGTCGAGATATTGAAGCGCCACCTGCCGTATGGCTTCATTCATCGCCTGGTTATTGTGAGTCGTGGCGACGATCAGGTTGGCGCGCACGATCTGTTCGTCCTCGTTGATGTGGTAATGGTGTATGAGGGTGCCGCGCGGCGCCTCGATCACGCCCACGCCGCGCAACCGGCGCTCACCGGTGTTCACAAGATCATCGCTCAGCAGATCGTCATCGTGCAGCAATTCATGTATCGCTTCGGCGGAATGCAGCATCTCGATCATGCGCGCCCAATGATAGGAGAGGGTGGCATGCGCCGCGCTGCCTCCATTGAAATCCCTGAATATTCGGCGCTCGGCTTCCGCCAGCGGCGTAGGAATGAAATCGCAATTATTGACGCGGGCAAGCGGTCCCACCCGATACCAGCCTGCTTCCCCGCCATGCGAACGTATGAACGGAAATTTCATGTAGGACCACGGTTTCACTTCCTCGTGGATATATTCCCCGTAGCAACTGTAGTCCACGTGGTCGAAAATGGTCTGGCCCTTGTCATCCTTTGCGCGCAAACCGCCGTGATACAGATCCATTGCGCCATCGTCGCGGACAAGGCTCATGAAACTCGAACGATAAAAACCAAAGCTGCCGTAAAGGTCCGCATGCTCACCGAAAATCCGTTCGATCAGCTTCACCGCCTGAAGGCTCCAGCGCACAACCTGGTCTATTCCGGCCAGAAGCTCATCCCGGTCCGCTGCGGACAGGTTTCTGCTCATCCCGCCCGGGATCACGCCAGTACCGTGGACGCGCTTGCCGGTAGTCATGCGTATGATCTCCTGGCCATATTTTCGCAGTCCGATGCCCTGCCTGGCGATCTCCGGAAAATCCGCCACCAGACCAGCTATATTGCGTTTGCCCGCATGGGCATCAAAACCGAAAAGCAGATCGGGCGAGGAAAGATAAAAAAAGTGCAGCGCATGGGACTGAAGTATCTGGCCCATATGCATGAGACGGCGCAGCTTGTCCGCGGGGGGCGGCGGCACCCCGCCTGCGATCACGTCCATCGCCTTCGAGGCAGCAAGATTATGACTTACGGGACAGATGCCGCAGAGGCGCTGCACCAGTACCGGCACTTCGGTATAAGGGCGCCCCTCGATGAATTTTTCGAACCCGCGGAATTCCACGATATGAAAGCGCGCCTGATGCACCCGGTTATCTTCATCCAGAAGCAGCGTCACCTTGCCATGGCCTTCCACCCTCGTTACCGGTTCGATAACGATCCGTTTCAGTCTGGCGGGATCAGAGGCGGTCTCCAGTTCGAATGTCATGCGGTTCCCGAATTCGTTTCGTGAAGGTGAAGCATCATCCCGGCACAGGGATGACGGCAAGCATAGAATCTAATCATAGCGCAATGACTCGCGATCGAGTTCCGGCTCCCTTCCCTGGATCAAATCCACGAGAAACTTCCATATGACGTCCGGGGATGGCGGACAGCCATTCAGGAAATAATCCACCTTGACAACTTCGCCGACGGGGTACACTTTGTCAAACGGGAGCGGCAACTCGGGATCGTTGGGTATCTGCCTGCCTTCAGCTCCCGCTTCATACAGATATATCTCCTGAAAGCAGTCCCATAAGCTGATATCGTTGCGCAGCGCGGGAACATTGCCGGTGATTGCACAGGGGCCGATTGCAACCAGCACCTTGCAGTTCTTCCGGAATTCTCCGAGCACGCGCGCATTCTCGGCATTACTGACGCCGCCTTCGACGATTCCGATGTCGCATGGCCCGCAATGCTTGATATCGGTAAAAGGCGTACGGTCGAATTCGACCATTCCCAGAAGGTCGATCAGTCTTTCGTCGATATCGAGCAGCGAGGTATGGCAGCCGAAGCACCCGGCCAGGGAGCAGGTGGCAATGCGGATCTTGCGGGACACGCCGGCCGCGGCCGCGCGTGCTTCATTCATGGCCAGACCCCGTCCGCTTCCCCCTTTCCAGCTGGAATTGGCTGAGCGTCTGCCGATCGAACGTGCGCTGGCCGATAGGTATCGTGTAGCCTTTGCGCTTGATCAAAATCGCTCCGGTGGGGCAAACCTGGGCGGCTTTATCGGTTACGGCCATGTTGGTATCGCCCAGCCTGCCGCTCTCGGAATTGACGATCAGATGCGCGCCCATGCCGCGGCCGGAAATACCGAACACGTTTTTTCCGTCGATGTCGCGGCTCGCGCGAACGCACAGCTCGCACAGAATGCAGCGGTTGAGATCCAGGAATATATCGGGATGCGATGCATCGACTCTCCGCGGCGGATAAAAATGCGTGAAATGGGGATCCTGCATGCCAAGGTGATAGCCTGCCGCCTGCAACTGGCAGTTCCCGGACGCTTCGCAGGCGGGACAGATGTGATTGCCTTCCACGAACAGCATTTGCACCAGCGCCTTGCGATCCTCGTTGAGCTCGGGCACATCATTTGCAACCACCATGTTGGCGGACGCGGGCATGGTGCAGGCCGTCATATTGCGCCCGTTGACGCTCACCACGCACAACTTGCAGCTGCCGTGCGGCTTGAACTCGGGATTGTGGCACAGATGCGGGATGTAAACCCCGGCTGCAAGCGCGGCATCCATGATGGTCTGCCCTTCGGCAAACGGTACGGTTTTCCCGTCGATGGTAATGGTGCCAGCTATGGCTGCCGCGGCAGATGCGCCCATGGGTCGTCCCTCCCGGTAATCCTGCGCGCGGTCTCCAGCGCGGCATCGAGATCGAAAGCAGGTTCGAATGACAGGCTTCCGAGCTTTTGCTCATAGGCGCCGGGAAATTTTTCGAGCATGTCCAGCACCGCATTCGGGGCGGTATGCCCCAGCCCGCAATGGCTCATGGTCCTCATGAGATGCCCCAGATGTTTCAATTCTTCCAGGTCCGACGCCGTGCCGTGGCCGCCCGCGATTTTCTCGACGATTTTTTTCTGCAGTTGCGTTCCCACGCGGCAGGGTGTGCAGAAGCCGCAACTTTCGTGTGCGAAGAAATGGACGTAATTCTGCACGGCCTGCAGGATATCGCGCCCCCGCCCGAATATGGTGAATGCACCCGCGGTGGGCAGGTCTTCGAAGGAAATGCGCCGCCCGAATTCCTTCCACGAAACGAGAACGCCGGAAGGTCCGCCAACCTGCACCGCATAGGCTTCTTCCGCCCCGCAATCGTCCAGAATTTCCTGGACAGGCGTGCCGAACGGATATTCATAGATGCCGGGCCGGGCGCAGTCGCCCGAGATGCTGAGAATTTTGCTTCCGCTGGATTCCCCCGTGCCCGTCCCGGCAAAATGCTTGCCTCCGTCCAGCGCGATCATGGAGACGAAGGCGAGGGTCTCCACGTTGTTCACGACGGTCGGCTGATCGAGGTAGCCATGCGCCGCGGGGAACGGTGGACGGTTGCGCGGCCGTCCCCGTCTACCCTCCAGGGATTCGATCAGCGCCGACTCCTCCCCGCAGATATATGCGCCGGCACCCAGGTGAATTTCGATATCGAAATCGAACCCGGCTTCGCCCGCAATACCAGTGCCGAGCAACCCCTCGCCGCGCCGCCGCGCCAGTATGCGTTCGAGTTTTTCCCGCAGATAACGGTATTCTCCGCGCAGATATAGAAATCCTTTCGCGCAACCCATCAGTCTCGCACCCACGGTCATGCCTTCGAATACCAGGTCGGCATAACTGTTCAGCAATACACGGTCCTTGAACGTGCCGGGCTCGCCCTCATCCGCGTTGCAGACGATATAGCGCGCTGTGCCGGGGGATTCGCGGCAATGCGCCCATTTGTCCGCAGTCGAGTAGCCCGCTCCGCCGCGCCCCCGCAACCGGGATGTTTTAAGTTCCGCCATCATTGCTTCCGGCCCGCCGGGTCCTCTTGCCCGCAGCGCCCGGATCGCCGAGCCGGGTTCGAAAGCCTCTCCCAGCAACATGCCCGTCCGTCGAATGTTGTCGTCAACCTGGAACAGCATCGGCGGCCAGTGCGAAACGGGAACCCGGTCGAGGATCAGATCGGCGATCAGATCGATGCGTTCCCGGTTCAGCCGGGTGACGGGCCAGCCATTGACCAGGCCTGCCGGCCCCTGATCGCACATTCCGGTACAGGAGGTGAAGTCGGCGCTCGCTGCTTGATCCTCCGATACTTTTCCCGGCTCCAGCCACAGCCTGTTGCAGAAATGCCGCATCAATTCCTGGCTGCCCAGCATCCTGTCGGTTACGTCATCGGAAAACAGGACGCGGTATCTTCCTGCTGGCGCAAGCGGCAGAAACGAATAGAAACCTGCCGCGCCTTCCACCTGCACGCGCGGCAGACCAAGGCTCTGCGCGATAACAGTGATGGCTTCGGAAGAAACGAAACCGCATGACTCCTGCACATCAATCAGGATCTGAAGCAGACGGCGGGGTTCGCGATCATGCTTTTCGCATATATATGCAAGGCTTTGCCCAATATCTCCGGAATCATGAACCTCGCTCATGGCTGGCCTGTTAACATTTATTCGCACCTAGCATATCCGGGGAAGCGGATCGTCCTCCAGTTCATCCAGGATGCGCTCCCCTCCCAATTCCGTTTCAAGGATGACGTGCGCGCGGCCGACACTGACCCGGCCGACAATCGCGGCATCGCATCCCTGCGGGAGCGCCCGCAGCCGCGCAAGCGCTTCGTTTGCCTGGGTCGATTCCACGACTGCCGCCACGCGGCCTTCGCAGGCGAGAAACAACGGGTCGTATCCCAGCATTTCGCACACCGCCGCCACTTGCTCGCGCACCGGCACGGCGACCTGGTTGAGCCTGATTTCAAGGCCGGTAGCGCGGCAGATCTCATGCAGCACGGTCGCAAGTCCCCCGCGCGTGGGGTCGCGCATGAAACGCAAGCCTTCCAGCGGCGCCAGCGCTTGCGTCAAGGGAAATACGCTCGCCGCATCCGACAATAAATCGCCGCTCAGGCCAAACTGCTCGCGCGCCAGCATGACCGCGATGCCGTGGTCGCCTACGGGGCCGCTCACCAGTATGGCATCGCCCGGTTGCACACGATCCAATCCGAGTTGAACATTTCCCGGCCGGACCCCAACCCCGGTGGTCGCGAGATAGAGTCCGCCGCCTTCTCCGCGCGGCAATACCTTGGTGTCACCCGCAACCACTGCGACATTTGCTTCTCGCGCGGCCCGGGCAAGACTAACAATAATCCGTTCCAGTTGGGCTATATCGAACCCTTCCTCTATAAATGCATTGAGCGTCAGATAGTACGGTTTCGCACCCGATACCGCGAGATCGTTTACCGTGCCATGCACCGCCAGCGAGCCAATCGTGCCCCCCGGGAATTCCAGCGGCTGCACGGTGAATCCATCGGTCGTCATCATGACGACGCCGTCCATGGGGGGCAACGCAACCGCATCCGCCTGCACATTGAGCAGGGGGTTGGAAAGATGGCGCGCGAAAACGGTTTCGATCAATTCGCGCATGCAGCTGCCGCCATTGCCGTGAGCGAGACGGATATGCGTATCATCCATGCGCGAACTCCGCCTCGACCAGCTGGCCAAGCGCAATACCGCCGTCATTGCAGGGCACCTTCTCCGGCAGGCATGCATCAAACCCCGCGGCGGCAAGCCCCGACACGGCCATTTCTGCAAGCAGCCTGTTCTGGAACACGCCTCCGGTCAACCCCACGCGGTCGAACGGAACGGATGCGCGGACATGCCGCGCCTGGTCCACTATGGAACCCGCGAGGCTCAGGTGGAATTGCATCGCCCTCCGGGCGACCGGGACACTGCCGTCGCGTAGCGCGTGGATCAGCGGTTTCCAGTCGGCCGTGAGCAAGCCGGAAGAATTTACGTGCAGCGGCAGGCCGATCGCGCGCGCGTCGGCGCAAAATCCCGCTGCGGCATTCTCAAGGTACATGCCCGCCTGACCTTCGTAACTTGCCTGCGTGACGAGTCCCAGCAGGCTTGCGGCCCCATCGAAGAGCCGCCCCGCCGCAGTCGTGACGGGCGAGTTCAGTCCTTTTTCCCATGCCTTTTTCAGCAATACAGGATCGGCTTCGATTGGTGCATCGCGCATACCGCTTTCCCAGCACAGCGCAACGGCTGAACGCCAGGGCTCCCGCCCCGCCCGCTCGCCGCCCGGCAGACGGAACGGATGCATGCGCGCAACTCGGCGCCATGCGCCCGGCCGTCCAAGCAACGCTTCGCCTCCCCATAACGTTCCGTCTTCCCCCAGCCCCACACCATCCCAGGTAAACGTCAGCCAGGTCAGACCGGTGGAATACTCGGCCGCCAAGGCGGATGCATGGGCGTGGTGGTGCCAGACGCGGATAAGCGGCAGTCCCTGGCGAACCGCCCAGCGGCTGCCTGCATACCCGGCATGGGCATCGCAAATGATGGCCTGGGGCGCCACGCCATACAACCTCCTGAAATCTGAAATCACCTGTTCGAACACCGCAATGCTTCGCGGAGTATCCAGGTCGCCGATATGAGGAGATACGACGGCGCGCCCGCCCCATCCCAGCGCGATGCTGTTTTTCGTGTGGCCGCCGACGGCCAGCATTGGACGCGCAAACAGGCCGGGAAGGTCAAGCTCAACCGGGGCGACGCCCCGGCCCGCGCGGATCAGCCGGCTCCTGCCTGCAACGACACGCATCACCGGATCATCAGCCGGGCGTACAATGGGACGGTCGTGATGGAGAAAAACCCGTGTCACGCCGGCCAATCGTGTTTCCGCCTCGGCATTGCCGGTCAGCACGGGTTCTCCGCTCACGTTTCCGGATGTAGCAACCGCCGGTCTGTCCAGTTCATCCATCAATAAGTGATGCAGGGGGCTGTAGGGCAGCATGGCCCCAATCTCTCCAAGTCCCGGCGCAATCGATTCCGGAAGCGCGGAGTCTTCGCGCCTGCGCAGCAGGACGATGGGCCGTGCGGGCGAGCACAGCAATGCTCGCGTATCGGCATCGGTCTGCAACTCCCGATTCACCCACTCCAGCCCGTCCGCGCCGCGCCAGGGAAACATGAGCGCCAGAGGTTTGTGCGGCCGCCGCTTGTTGGCGCGCAGGCGCGCGACAGCAACCTCGTTTAACGCATCACACATCAGGTGGTAGCCGCCGATCCCCTTCACAGCGACGGTTTCGCCCTGTTGCATGGCGGTTGCTGCCGCCGTCAACGCGGCCATTCCCTCCACCCTTCCGCCGGGAGAGGACAGATAAAGCTGCGGGCCGCAGGCGGGACACGCCACCGGCTCGGCATGAAACCGTCGATCACCGGGATTTTCATATTCAGCCTGGCATTCGGGACATAGTTTGAACCCGGCCATGGAGGTATTCGGGCGATCATAGGGCAATCTCAGAATCAGCGTGTAGCGGGGCCCGCACTGGGTACAATTGATGAAGGGGTAGCGGTAGCGCCTGTCGGCCGGTGTTTGCATCTCCCGCTTGCAGTCGTCGCACAGAAAATAATCCGGGGGAAGATGAACATGCTCTTCCCCAACTGCGGAACTCCGGATAATTTCGAAATGATCCAGCCTGCGATAAGGAATGTTCTCGGAGAGAACGATTTCCGGTTGCGCGAGCGGCGGCGCCTCGGCGAGCAGCGCAACACCAAACGCATCCAGAATGATTCGTTTCCCCGCCGCCTCGATCAGAACCTGACCGGATGTATTCTGCACATGACCGACCAGGCGAAACCGTTGCGCGAGACGAAAGACGAACGGGCGAAAACCCACGCCCTGCACTCGCCCGCCCACTACCCAGCGGCGCGCCTCGGGCTTGCCCGGCGT
>DASVYI010000147.1:0-2187 GCA_036392275.1 Nitrosospira sp.
CGGTTGATCAGAAGCGCGGCCAGCAGCCCCATCGCACCTGCACCCGCATAAAAATCCACATTGAGTGTGAACCCTACCACAGCCCCGCCAAACGCAGCATGAGACAAGCCATGGCCAACATAGCTCATGCCCCGCAATACGACGTACATGCCGATCAGCCCGCATAACGAGCCCACCATCAAGGCTGCCAGCAAGCCATGCCGGAAAAACTCATACTCCAGGGGTTCAGTCAGAAATTCCATGATGATCACTACTCATGAGATGCAGGAGGGTGCGATTCGCGATCAGAAAATGACCCTCGTGCCGGATGATGACGATATCGCCGCCATAGGTTCTCGTGAGGATTTCATTGGTAAAAATGTCGCGCGGCTGACCCTGCGCCACCAAACCTTTATTGAAGCAGATCACCCAGGGCAGGTGTGACGCGACCACGTTCAGGTCGTGCGTACTGAGCACGATGGTGATGCCCTCGCTATTGATATCACCCAACAAATGCAACACCTCATGCTGAGCCTTTATATCCACACCCGAAGTCGGCTCGTCAAGCACCAGGAGCTGGGGATTGTTGATGAGTGCGCGTGCGAGGAATGCACGCTGACGCTGTCCGCCGGATGTATTCATGATGGGCTGGCGCAGGCAGTCATAAATACCAAGCCTGTGAGCCAGTTCGTGCGTGCGTTCACGCTCTTCCCTACTGGCCCATGGCCAGATACGCTTGCTGGTATAGAGTCCCATCACGATGACTTCTTCCACCGTAACCGGGAAATTCCAGTCGATACTCCCCAGCTGCGGGACATAACCAATGGTGCCAAGCGGTGCGCTCGCTACCGGGCGGCCGTTTAAATGCACGCTGCCGGAAAAGACCGGGTGTGTCCCCAGGATGGTCTTGAGAAGCGTGGTTTTCCCGCAGCCCGTAGGACCCACAATGCCGGCGAACCGCCCCATCGGTATGTCCAGCGACAGATCGGAAAATACGATATTACGGCCATAACCGGCAGTCACATCGCTCAAGGTAACCGCGGCATTCATCCGCAACTCTTCCCCAATTCAGGGCTGGATATTGCTCGTATCGACATTTGCGATGCAACTTGCATCGCCGCCAAGCGCATGGGTCATGATCGCCATGTTGTTGGCCATCATGCCGATAAAGGAGTTATCCGGCGGCGGGGGCAGTTCGTCATCCGACAGTTGGTCGACAAACCTGGCACCGGTTTCACGCGCAATCTGTTCCATGACCTTGCTTGGAAACACTTCGGAACCAAAAATGGCCGGCACCTTCTCCTTTCTGATCTGCTTGATGATGCGGATGACCTCCTGTGGACCGGGTTCGGAAAAATCCGATGGCTGCACCGCCGCAACGACCTTCATGCCATAACGCGGCGCGAAATAAGCGAAGGAATCATGGTAAGTGACCAGTTTGCGGTTCTTTTCGGGAATGGATTTGACGCAATCGAAAATGGCACTGTCCAGCTTCCGCAACCTGGCCAGATAGGCTGCCGTATTTGCGGTATAGCCCTCCCTGTGCACGGGATCGAGTGCGACTAGGCTGTCCCGCACGATCTCCGCATAACGCATGGCAAGTGTGATATTCGGCCACAGATGCGGATTGGGATGGCCACGCTCACGGGGAAAGCTGAAATCATATCGCCATTGTTCCTTTTGCAGCGCGCGATTGCCGAGCTGCAGAATCGGAGCCGTACTCTTCTTGACCTTTTCAGCCAGCTTCATCGTGGGCGCTTCAAGCTCGAGGCCATTCAGTATGATGATATCGGCGGCGCTCAGTATGCGTGCGTCGGCGGGAACCGGCTCGAACGTGTGAGAATCGGCTCCATCGGGCACGATCCCGGTTACGTTGACATAGCTCCCGCCAACATTTCTCACAATGTTGGTAATGGGGGCAACCGTGGTCACGATATCGACCTTTTTTGCCGGATGGGAATTAAGGGCTGCATTCGATAGAGGCAGAACCATCAGGAACGGCAGAAATTTGATGGCAAAGCGGATCGATCGATTCATGATAATTCCCGGGATCTTGCAGTTAGTTTGCAGCGAGTTTCAGGTATTAGTTTATCGCTTCATAAGAAATAAGAACAGTTATAAATATTTCATACCATAAAAATAGATACTTACAACGCTTGACGTGACAACCCTGTCATGCTTGAATGTGTATGAATATTTTACAAATGT
>DASVYI010000148.1:0-5766 GCA_036392275.1 Nitrosospira sp.
TTTTTTGCCGGTACGCTATTGCTGATAATCGGGACGGCACTGTTACCGCCTGGTGGGGCGCACGCGGCATCCGGTACTCAACCTTTACCACCCGAATACTTTGGATTGCACATTGCCAGAATTGCTCAAACTCAACCCTGGTATCCCTATGGCGACAGAATCACTCCCTGGCCCACGATAAAATTCGGCTCATGGCGCCTGGTCGACGCCTATGTGGGCTGGCCGCTTCTCGAGCCTCAGCGCGGCAAATGGAATTTCACGGCTCTCGACAAATATGTCGATCTCGCCGGGAAGGCGGGGATCGACCTTGTGATGAATCTGGGCTTCACGCCCACCTGGGCCTCGGCAAGACCGAACGAGCCGTCCAATTATCTTCCCGGTAACGCCGCCGAACCGCGCAATATCGACGATTGGCGCAACTATGTCAGAACCGTTGCGCTGCGTTACAAGGGGCGGATCAAGTATTATGAATTATGGAACGAAGTGAATGTGCCGGGATTCTACACGGGAAGCAAGGAAAAACTGGTGGAACTGGCGGCCGCCACGTACCAGATATTGAAACAAGTCGATCCCGGTATCGTTTTCATTTCCCCGTCGGTAACGGGCGCAAGCGGGGAATCTGCGTGGCTGGACGATTATTTTGCCAAAGGCGGAGCGCAGTATGCCGACATCGTCAGCTATCACTTCTATGTCCCAAAATCCCCTCCGGAAGCAATGTTGCCGGTCATTCAGCAGGTACAGGGCATCATGCGCAAGCATGGACTTGACAGCAAGCCATTGTGGAATACGGAAATCGGATGGTGGATAGACAATAAAACGTCAACGAAACGGGGAGGCGGAGTGGATAAGAATTGGATCATGCTGGACGACGAGCATGCTGCGGCTTACTTGGCGCGTACTTTCATTCTATCCTGGCCTGCCGGCGTATCCAGGGTATATTGGTATTCCTGGGACAGTCTGGACATGGGTCTTGTCCGGCCGGGTTCGCTGAAATTTGCTCCTGCCGCCATCGCCTACGACAAGGTGGCGCGTTCGTTGACCGGCGGACTGCTCAAGCAATGCACAGGCGACGCTACTGCCCTGTGGACTTGCCAGCTTGCCCGGGCGGACGGCAAAGCGGTCTGGATCGTATGGACGGGGGACGATGTCGCACGAAGCTGGGTCGTACCCGCCAACTGGAATATCGAATCCGCCGAATTGCTGGATGGAACCTCGTTCAAGGTGAACGGCAATGCCATTCGAATCGGCATGGCACCCATATTCCTGGTTGCTCGAAGCAGCGGCGGTACGACAATGTCATTAAACAATTTTGCGTTGCCCATTAGACGACGATGAAAAAAGTCGTCATCTTTCAATACCGGCTTCTTCACTATCGGCTCGCTTTCTTCGAGCTCTTGCGTGAACACTGCGCCCGCCATGGCATCGATTTACATCTGGTTCATGGCCAGGCCACGCGGCGTGAGGCGCCTAAAAAGGACGAGGGATCATTGTCCTGGGCGCACAGGGTAGAAAACCGGGTTTGGGAGGTGGGCCAGCGGGACATCATATGGCAGCCCTTTCCACGCGGGTTGCGTCATGCCGAGCTGGTCATCGTCATGCAGGAAAACCGCATCCTCTCCAACTATCCATTATTGCTCAGGCGGATGCTGGGGGGCGCAAAGGTGGGCTTCTGGGGACACGGTGCAAATTTTCAGAGCAACTCGCCTGCCGGGCTGCGTGAGCAGTGGAAGCGCCTCATGCTGACGCGCGTGGATTGGTGGTTCGCCTACACGGAAATGACCGTCGAAATTGTCGAGCGGCGGGGATACCCGAAAAGCCGCATCACCTGCCTCGACAATGCAATCGATAACGACGGTTTTCGGAATGATCTGGCGGCGGTCAGCGGAGATCATGCCGAGCAGCTACGCCGTCAGGTAGGCGGATCACCGATTGGCCTGTTCTGCGGTTCGCTGTATCCGGAAAAACGTCTTGGCTTCATGATCGAGGCAGCAGACCGGATACATGCGGAATTGCCCGATTTCCGGCTGGTTGTGATCGGTGATGGTCCGAGCGCCGGCGATATTCTTGCCGCGGCAAAGTCAAGACCGTGGATGAAGTATGTAGGAATACGCAAGGGCCTGGAAAAAGCTGCATATTTTCGCATTGCCGATGTCATTTTCAATCCCGGTGCCGTGGGTCTGCATGTGCTGGATGCATTCTGCTCGGGCATTCCAATGGCAACCACATGCGAATCTCAGCATGGTCCGGAGATTGCGTACCTCAAGGACGGCCACAACGGAATAATTACCCGGGGAGATCCCGAAATTTATGCGGCAAAGGTTATCCGGTTATTGAAGGATCGCGCAGAGTACGATTACCTGTGTTCAGGGGCGAGAGCATCCGCAGAACGCTATACGCTCAGGAACATGGTCGAACGGTTCACCGAAGGTATGCAAAGGTGCCTGGAACTGCCAGGTCATTCATGACCGGCGGGCGATGCAAACTCGCACTACTCATTCATTCAGCCATTCATTCAACGTTTAAAATCGCATGAGTCAATCCGGCACTTCCAGTCAGGGAGGCAGACGCAAAAAGATTCTTGCGGTATCCTCTTCCGGCGGCCACTGGATCGAGCTGTTGCGCTTGCGTCCCGCCTTTGCGGGACATGAAGTCGTCTATATGACCACCCAGAAAGGCAGCCAGAGTCAGGTTCTCGGGCATCGCCTCCATATCGTGCCCGATGCCAACCAATGGACGAAGTTTCGTTTGCTGATCACACTGGTCTGGGTTTTCTTCCTGATAGCGCGGGAAAGGCCCGACATTGTCATCTCGACAGGTGCGGCGCCAGGCTATTTTGCCGTACGTTTCGGCAAATGGTTCGGCGCGCGTACCCTGTGGCTGGAAAGCATCGCAAACGCAGAGGAACTTTCCTTGTCGACCAGGCTGGTCAAACCATACGCTGATTTATGGTTGACCCAATGGCCGCATATGGAAACGCCGCAAGGTCCTTTCTACAGGGGGGATGTGCTCTGATTTTCGTCACGGTTGGCACTCAGCTGCCTTTCGACCGCTTGGTCAAAACCATGGATGCATGGGCGGCCCGGCATCCAGCGGAGCAGGTCTTTGGCCAGATCGGCAACAGCGCCTACACGCCCCAATTTGTCATATGGACCCGGTTTAGCCCCCCGGAATCGTTCAGAGAAAAGTACCAGGCCGCGGATTTGATCGTCTCCCACGCGGGAATCGGCAACATTCTGCTTGCCATCGAACTCCAGAAACCCATCATCGTGATGCCGCGCCGCGCCGAGCTCGGTGAACACCGCAACGATCATCAGATGGCCACGGTCAAGCGGTTGCAAGAAAAAGCAGGCATAGGGGTGATCTACGAAGCGGCAGAGCTTGACCAAGCCATTCAATGCACCAGGGCGACGAACATCAGACCATCCCGCCCCACGGCGGCTTCAACCGAGCTGTTGACGACAATCCGGGATTTTATCGGAGCGGATTCCTGAAAAATCAGGATCATCGGCTGGATCTGGCATCGCTCATTCGAGGTGCCTGGCCTCAGCTCAGGATCATCATATAGCTCGGGAATCATTCCAATAAGGCCGCAAAACTATTTCGTTTTGTGCGGGGTTCGTTTCCGTACTTCTGCTAATATCTTCCTGCCTCTCCTGCGTGTGTCAGAGGAAGGAAGGCATCCCGGAAATCGGACAGCTAAAAAATGCGGAAAATTTATCTCGTGGCCGGGGCCAGGCCGAATTTCATGAAGATCGCTCCGATCGTGCGCGCCTTGCAGGCTCATGGAGGACTGGAATTCAAAATCGTCCATACCGGCCAGCACTACGATCGTGAGATGAACGACGTATTTTTTGAGGAATTGGGTATTCCCGAGCCCCATATCTTCATGGGGGCCGGTGGAGGCAGTCACTCTCACCAGACGGGTAAGATCATGGTGGCTTTCGAGGAGCTATGCCAGGCCGAGCGGCCCGATGCCGTACTGGTCGTCGGCGATGTAAACTCCACGCTGGCGTGTTCGATTACCGCAAAGAAACTGAACATTCCCGTGGCACATGTCGAGGCGGGATTACGTAGCGGCGATATGACGATGCCGGAGGAGGTCAACCGTGTTGTGACCGACAGCATTTCGGACTGGTTCTTCGTGACGGAACCCAGCGGGATCGCACATCTGAAGCGCGAGGGGAAGCAGGAGTCGGCGATCCATTATGTCGGCCACGTAATGGTCGATAATCTGCTGTACCAAGCGGAAAAGCTGGCCAACTGGGACACTTCCGCGTTTGAAACACACCGGATCAAGACGGAACTCGGGATTCATGGGAAGCGCTATGGGGTGGTTACGCTGCATCGGCCGAGCAATGTGGATAGCGCCGCAATGATGGCGCGGATCTGCGGCGCTTTGAAAGAAATTTCGGTCGAGCTGCCCATGATCTTCCCGGTGCATCCGCGGACGCGCACCAATCTTTCACGCTTCAATATTGATCTCGGACCCAATATCGCGTTGGTAGGACCGCAGGCTTACATGAGTTTCCTCAATCTGTGGAAAGATGCGGCGGTGGTGCTGACCGATAGCGGCGGCTTGCAGGAGGAAACTACCGCGTTGGGTGTTCCATGTGTCACAATCCGCGATAATACCGAGCGCCCCGTAACGGTAGAGGAAGGTTCCAATGTGCTGGCTGGGACAGACCCGGAGCGAATCATCGCCGAGGTCCGCAAAATTCTTCGGGGCGAAGGCAAACGGGGCTGTCGTCCGCATTTGTGGGATGGCAGGGCCGCGCAGCGCATTGTGGAAATCCTCGCATCAGAGCTTGCCCGCGAGGCTCGCACGAAAGAAACCCAGGAGGCTGCTCCTCATTGGTAATATGCAAACGCCCGGAATACGGTTCCGCGGGCTGAAACACGGCAACGGGATTGGCCGGATTATTTGGGTTTTTTGCGCTTGAAAAGATGACCATGATTTTCGTCACCGGGGGAGCGGGCTACATCGGCTCGCACACTTGCGTGGAATTGCTGAATGCGGGCTGTGACGTTACGGTATTCGATAATTTTTGCAACAGTCACCCCGAGGCACTCGTGCGCGTGGAGCGCATCACAGGTAAAAAAATCCGCCTGATCCGCGGCGACAGCCGGGATCGTGCTGCACTGACCGCGGCGTTGCGCGAAAGTGACGCCGATGCGGTCGTTCACTTTGCCGGGCTCAAGGCCGTAGGCGAGTCGGTGGAGTGGCCTCTCGCTTACTACGATAACAACGTCATCGGAACCATCCGGTTGCTGGAGGCGATGAATGAATGCGGGGTAAAAACCCTGGTGTTCAGCTCTTCCGCCACGGTTTATGGCGATCCCGAATGGCTGCCGCTGACAGAGAATCATTCGCTCTCCACTACGAATCCGTATGGCCGCAGCAAGCTGATGGTCGAAGAAATCCTGCGTGATGTTCACCGCAGCGATTCCTCCTGGCGTTTCGGCATCCTGCGTTATTTCAACCCGGTCGGAGCGCATCCCAGCGGTCTGATCGGCGAAGATCCACAGGGTATTCCCAATAATCTGGTGCCGTTCATAGCCCAGGTGGCGGTGGGGAAGCGTGACTTTCTCAACGTATGGGGTAATGATTACCCCACCGCGGATGGCACCGGGGTGCGGGATTACATCCACGTGGTGGATTTGGCGCTGGGACACGTCAAGGCCCTGGAGGCGTTGAATGACCCGGGCCGCCTGAAGCCGAGTGAATGTTTGACGGTAAATCTCGGCACTGGCACAGGCTACAGCGTG
>DASVYI010000149.1:0-7308 GCA_036392275.1 Nitrosospira sp.
TCTGTTGTTCGATATGCGCAATTTCTGCATTGACGGCATAAAGCTCGCCCTGAGCCTGGTGCAGATGGTCGCCCGCCGCGTAGTGTTGAGCGCGTTTTTCCTCAAGGCGTGTTTCAGCGTTCCGCAGGCGCGCTGTCTCGGCTTCCAGTTCGGTCTGCATCGACTGGAGTTCATGTTCCGCAAGGCCGCGCTGCGCCGCGGCTTCCTGTTTACGGGCGCACCACAGGAGATTTTGCGTCGCATGCAACTGTGCTTTCATCTCCGTGAACCGGCTGGCGGTTGCTGCCTGTTGTTCCAGACGCAATAGCTGCTTTTCCAGCTCCTGGCATATGTCACCCACCCTCAATAGATTTTCGGATGTATCGGTCAGGCGCAGCTCTGTCTCCCGGCGCCGCTCGCGGTATTTCGATATGCCTGCGGCTTCCTCGAGAAATACGCGCAACTCTTCGGGTTTTGCCTCGATGATGCGTGAGATCATTCCCTGTTCGATAATGGCGTAACCGCGCCCGCCTATGCCCGTGCCCAGAAAAATGTCCGCAACGTCCCGGCGGCGAACATGAATGTTATTGATGTGATAAGTAGACTCGCCATCCCGCCGCAATACCCGCTTGATGGAAATCTGCGCGTAGCTCGACCACTGCCCCGCAGCCTTGCCGAGGCTGTTGTCAAACATCAGCTCCACGCTGGCGCGCCCCACCGGCTTCCGGTTGGCGGAGCCGTTGAAAATCACATCCTGCATGGATTCGCCGCGTAATGCCGATGCGCGGGATTCGCCCAGAACCCAGCGCACTGCATCGATCACGTTGGATTTTCCGCAACCATTGGGACCCACGACCCCGACCAGATCACCTGGAACCGGTATTTCAGTAGGATCGACGAAGGATTTGAAACCTGAGAGTTTGATGTAGGAGAGGCGCAATTTATCGTTCGCAACCAGCTATAATTGTGCAGCCCGAAGAAGCTTGAACGTATTCCGGAAAGAGATGCTTTTGAAAGCGGATATCGAGCACGGACCATTTTAACCGATTTGACCGAGATAAGAGAATGCCCAGCTCCCCAACGAAAGAATTGGAGACATTTCAAAACCCGGTATCAGGCCGTGACTACCTCATCCATATGGAAATTCCAGAGTTTACCTGCCTGTGCCCAAAAACCGGGCAACCGGATTTTGCCACACTGATCCTCGATTACATCCCGGATAAAAAATGCGTAGAGCTTAAGAGCCTCAAACTCTACATCTGGTCTTACCGTAACGAGGGCGCATTCCATGAAGCCGTGACCAACCGCATCGTGGATGATCTGGTCGCCGCACTCAAGCCGAAATACCTGCGCCTCGCCGCCAAATTTTATGTGCGGGGCGGCATTTTCACGACGGTCGTTGCGGAACAGCGGAAAGCGGGGTGGAAGCCGCTGCCGCCGGTAGAGCTCGGAAGTTTCGAGAGCCAGTCCACGACACGCGGCTAAATACGGTCAATGGACGCTGCGAGCTGATTGCGCAAACTTGCAAACTCCGCTGCCGCAAGGGGCGTTCGGAACCTCAAAATAAAAGAACAACCCGGAATACTCACGCCCCCATGCAAATACGATTAGCGCGATGCCTGCTCATCAGCCTGACCTCAGCCCTTGTCAATTTCCCCGCAGCGGCGGCCGGGTTTTCCGGAGCGGACGGAGTTTCGGGGACGGTTGGGTTTCCCGGTACAACCGAATTTTTCGGCCAGCCGGCGGTAAAGATAAAACCCGGGGACGAAAGCGCCACATCCGCAGACGATTCCGTGCCGGGAATCGATGTCCCTGATGTCCCGGCGCCGGCCGGGGAAATAAATGATTCCATTCCGGGGACAGCCAATCCTCGCCCCGACATTTGGGAGCGCATACGCAGCGGCTTCGCCATGACTGAGCTGGATGGCGAAGAGTCACGGCATGGCGAAGCGTTTTACGCCAGCCGTCCGCATTACATGAAGCGCATCGTTGAACGCAGCAAACGCTACCTTTTCCATATCATGGAAGAATTGGAGCGACGTGGAATGCCCGCCGAGATTGCGCTGATTCCCATTATTGAAAGTGCTTTCAATCCTGCGGCGAATTCTCATAGCCATGCCTCGGGTATCTGGCAGTTGATTCCGTCCACCGGTAAAAACTACGGTTTGAAGCAGAACTGGTGGTACGACGAACGGCGCGATATCATCGCCGCCACGGATGCCGCCCTGAATCATCTAAAAAAGCTGTATGGCATGTTCGGTGACTGGAAGCTGGCACTGGCATCGTATAACTGGGGAGAAGGAGCCATAGGGCGCGCACTCGTCAGGAATCGCAACAATGGCCTGCCGGCTGATTTCAACAATATTACCCTGCCCCCCGAAACCCGGAACTTCGTGCAAAGGCTGATCGCTGTAAAAAATATCATTTCAAACCCGGCAGCCTTCGGTATTGAGCTTGTCAGCATACCGGACCAGCCCTATTTCGAGAAAATTACCGCAACTCGCCACATTGACGTACAACTTGCAGCGAAGCTCGCGAACATTCCACTGGATGAGTTCAAGGCGCTCAATCCTGCCCATAACCGCCCCGTCATCAACGCGGACACCGTCCCTACGCTGCTTCTCCCAGCGGATAAAGTGGAGGTTTTCACCGAAAACCTGAAAAACCACAATGAACCGCTGGTATCGTGGCAGGCTTACCGGGCAAAAAAAGGGGAAACCATAGAGGAAATAGCGGCACAATATGGCATCGGTCCACAGCGGCTCAAGGACATCAACGACATCGGCGGGCCTGGCGGCATAACACCGGGACAAACACTGCTGGTACCGGTAAACGGAAGCGCAGGTGGTGAGGATATTTCCACGATGAGCGACAAACCCGCCACGCCGAAATTGCCGGAACGCTTTTTTATTTACGCAGTGAAAAAGGGTGATGTGTTATTCAATATCGCCAAACGTCACGGCATTACGGTCGCACAGATAAAATCCTGGAATCGCGATACGAATCGCCTGTCAATCGGCCAGAAGCTCATACTCAAGCAAACTTAGGTCCGCCCCGGACGCGAGTCATTTCATCGGATCCGGCGTTTCGCCGCCACAGGAGCAGAGAACAGCATCTTGCGGCTCCGCACGGCATACATGCTGGCGAATCCAAGCATGAGCAGAGCAAACGGCGTGGGTTCCGGGACAGTTCTGACTTCCGCGGGAATACCGCCGCCGGGGCCACCCCCGTCATCGCCGCCGATGCCGGAGGGATTACCGGAGGCTGCGCCTCCACCCCCATCGTTACCGGAACCACCACCTGCGCTGTTGCATGGATAAGCTGCGCAACCCGGATAACCCGGCTGGCTTCCACCGTTACCCGGGCTACCGCCTCCGCTGGCACCCGGAACGCCGCCGATACCATTCGTGTCACCAATAACGTTCCCGTTGTTCCCGTTGTTCCCGTTGTTCCCGTTGCTCCCGCCTCCACCGCCGGCCCCGAAAACAGCGCCGCCCACGCTGCCAGTACGGGCACCACCCGCACCCGAGCCCGCAAAACCACCACCCTCGGTGCAGGGACTTTCCTGCACGCCACGCCTTTGCTCATGATGCCATGGGGAACATTCCCGGGGGTTTCGCCGGATTATCGAAGGTGCCGGGAGAACGGGTGCCGTCTCGTGGCCAGCAGGCGAGGCGTGATCCGAACCTGGCTGCCAATCCGTGGCCATGAAATCTATCGTGTCAAGAAAATCCGCTACCGAACTGAGGTCAGCGCCTGATCCCCCGGTATCCGCTGTATGGATGCTGTCCGCAGGGAAGGTTTCAAACGTAAAATCTTCCGGACTCATGAGCCCGGCGCCAAACGCCTTATAATACCTGTAAAGCAATCCATCCGGCATGTTGAATCCGCTGAACCCGCTGCCGATCAACGGATCGAAATTTCCGATACGCACGGCCCCCGCAAGCGGACCCGCCAACAACCCCGTCCTTTCCGCATGACCGGGGATACCGTCGCGGATGTCGCCGTAGTTCACGCCATAAGCCTGTTCCGCGGCGCGTGCACCGGTGGCGTACGCGTCGATGGTCGCGTTGAATTGGATTGGCGTGGCGTGGGCGCCTGTGGAAAGTGAAAATATGAACACGATGCACCTGAACGCGCAGCAAATTCTTCTACGATCATCGTATTGCCAAAAGGAACGAGGGGAACGGGGAGAACGGGGAGACACTTTTCCACTACTTGCACTGTATGAGACAGTTGCATCGTAGCAGCTTCAATAGCCTTGACAATTGGACCTTAGTACACCTTTCAGACTACCTTTCCAGTCTGAAATTTTGATAAATTCCGGCTTTCCGGTCCGGTAGCAAGCCGGTTTTGTGCAGCTTGGTCCTTAGGGTCTGTTTCTAATGCGCGACCGATTTGGAAAATACGTTCAAGGTGATCACACCTGCAATGATGAGCGCCAGTCCGATGATAGCGGGGACATCGAGTGATTGCCCCAGAACCAGCCAGCCGATCGCCGTGATAAGCACGATCCCCGCGCCAGACCAGATCGCATAAGCGATTCCCACCGGGATGGTACGTAACGTAAGGGACAGAAAAAAAAATGCGGCGGCGTATCCCGCTACCACGACAAGCGACGGCCAGAACTGCGTAAAACCGTTGCTCGACTTCAACGCGGAGGTTGCCACGACCTCGCTGACGATTGCGACGGAAAGAAAAAGCCATTGTTTCATTGAATGCAGGCTCCATGGAATTGGCGCTGGATTATCGCGCGCGATCAGGACAATAGTACAGGTTTACCCACATGATGTCCGTACTGTACTGATGATGGCCCACTCCGCTGCGCAGCTGACGCCCTGTGCTGGACGAAATCCGTCGCTGTCGCGGACGCGAAATGAGTATTAACGGGCCCTAGACTCATCCTGTCATATTAAAATTGGAAATTGTCACTCCCTCGTTTTGGCATATGCCCGATACCATCGTTCGCAGTTATCCACCACACGCTTTTGACAGCCTGGTCCGGCACGGGCTCCATCCGGTGCTGGCCCGCGTTTATGCCGCCCGCGGTATTGAGGAGCCCGCTCAGCTCGAAGCGGAGTGGCCACGGCTGATCCCGTTTTCGCGGCTGAAAAATGTTTCGTTAATGGCGGCGCGCCTTGCCGAGGCGATCATTGTGCGGAAGCGTCTGCTGATTGTCGCCGATTATGATTCGGACGGCGCCACTGCTTGTGCCGTCGGGATACGAGCGCTCCGCGAATTCGGCGCGACGGTGGATTATCTCGTGCCCAATCGTTTCGAATACGGTTACGGTCTCACACCGGAGATCGTGCATCTGGCCGCGGCCACAGCCCGGCCGGATATACTGATCACGGTGGACAACGGCATTGCCAGCGTGGAAGGCGTGGCTGAAGCCAACCGTCGCGGCATACAGGTGTTCATCACCGATCATCATTTGCCCGGGGAAAAGCTGCCGGACGCCGCCGTGATCGTGAACCCCAATCAGGCTGGCTGCGATTTTCCCAGCAAGCATCTGGCTGGGGTAGGCGTCATGTTTTATCTGATGCTGGCTCTGCGCGCCGAGTTGCGCGCCCGTGGACGATTTGCCGCTTCTCAGGAAGAGCCTAACCTGGCCAGTCTGCTTGATCTCGTCGCATTGGGCACCGTGGCGGATGTCGTGAAACTCGACGACAACAATCGCATTCTGGTGCACAAAGGCTTGCAACGCATACGCAGCGGCCGCGGCTGCACGGGCATCCGCGCCCTCCTGGAAGTTGCGCGGAGAGACTTTCGACATGTGTCCGCTTACGAACTGGGTTTCGTCCTCGGACCAAGATTGAATGCGGCAGGCAGGCTCGACGACATGTCGCTGGGAATCGAGTGCCTCGTCACTGATGATGAAGCATCCGCTTCCCGGATTGCCCTGCAGCTCGACTCGCTGAATCGCAAACGCCGGGAAATTGAAGCGGATATGCAGACGACGGCGCTGACCATGCTGGAAAACACCCTGTCGGCGCAGCATACGCAGCGCTCCGCACCTGTGGCGGCGAACACGGTCAGCCTGAGCCTGTTCGATCCTGGGTGGCACCAGGGTGTGATCGGCATACTCGCATCGCGCATGAAGGAAAAATTCAACCGCCCCGTGATCGCCTTTGCGCCCGGTAATGGGGGCGAATTGAAGGGATCGGGAAGATCCATCGCAGGATTTCACCTGCGGGATGCGCTGGATCTCATTTCCAAACACTACCCCAGCCTGCTGCTCAAGTTCGGCGGCCACGCGGCCGCGGCTGGGATGACCATACGCACGTGCGATTTCGAAATATTTCGGGAAGCGTTCGAGGAGGTCGCGCAGACGTTGCTCACACCGGCCGATCTCAGGCGAGTCATTGAAACCGACGGCGATCTGGATGAAGCAGAAATGAATCTGGATCTGGCGCGGCAGCTTGGCGATCAAGTGTGGGGACAGGGCTTTGTGCAACCCGCCTTCATTACCCGCTTCCAGGTGCAAGAGCAACGCATAGTCGGAGAAAAACATTCGAAACTGAAGCTGCAAAGATGCGCGGCACCCGCGGCAGCCGAAAAACAGAAGTCAGTAAGAATGGACTACTCATACGACGCAATATTATTTTCATGCAGCGATCCCCTTCCTGAAGTGATCGATGCCGTTTACCGTGTGCAAGTGAATGAGTTCAAAGGTAACTCAGCCTTGCAGCTTGTCGTGGATCACTGGTTTCAACCTGATCCCCGGTGAATGCCCAAACGACTACCCCGTGGAACCCTCGGTTGCCTATGAGCTGAAGATCGAGCGGCTGGATAAGCCGGGAGGTAAACCCGCAATATTTCAGCAATCCTCTGCTCCGGCTTCACATTTTCCACCTGTACAGCGTGCAAGAACAAGGCTTGAATACTGTCATATAATGTCGCCCTTTTTAATGTAGAGTAAGGGCGCGCATCTGCCTTACCCATGAAAAGATGTCGTTCAAGCTGACCATTCCTTCGCCCGGATCAATCGTCCGGTATGACCATTTCGACGGCTCGGGGGATGCGCTCGCCCTGGCGCAGCTGGCACGGGATGGGAAACCCCTCGCAATCATTACGGGCAGCGCACTGGATGCGCAAAGACTACTGGAGGAAATCCCTTTTTTTGCGCCCGAGCTGAAAGTCAATTTGCTGCCCGATTGGGAGACATTGCCCTACGATGTCTTTTCACCCCACCAGGATCTGATTTCGGAAAGGCTTGCCACGCTGTATCAACTCATGAGCGGCAACTGTGACGTCCTGATTGCCGCCGTGACCACTGCGTTGTATCGCATGCCGCCCCGCGAATATCTCGCCGCGCACACTTTTTTT
>DASVYI010000150.1:0-4472 GCA_036392275.1 Nitrosospira sp.
ATTTTTGCCGAAACTGCCCCGGAGATCGGAAAGACAAAAGGCGACGCAGCCAAAGGCCAGCAAATTGCGACGCAGGTTTGCGCAGGATGCCACAGCGCTGACGGTAACAGCGTCATCCCCACCAACCCGAGCCTGGCCGGCCAGCATGCCGAGTATATCACCAAGCAACTGGAGAATTTCAAATCGCAGGACGGCAAGCCGGCAGAGCGCCCAAGCGCGATCATGGGTGCGATGGCCGCGCCGCTTTCAGCGGAAGACATGAAGAATCTCGGTGCTTATTATGCCCAGCAAACCGCCAAGCCTGGAGCCGCGAAAGATAAATCTCTCGCGGAACAGGGTGAAAAGCTATATCGCGGCGGCAATCTCGAAACCAGCGTGCCCGCCTGTTCCAGCTGTCATTCTCCCAATGGCGTTGGCATTCCGCCCAGCTACCCGCGTATCGCCGGCCAACATTCGGAATATATCCTGGCCCAGTTACGCGCCTTCAGGACCGAAGAGCGTACCAGAGATCCCAATAATGTCATGCATATGATCGCCTCACGCATGAGCGAGAGGGAAATGCGGGCGGTTTCCGAGTTCATTTCGGGTTTACGTTAAATCCCGATTGGATTGAAGTAACGGGGCTCAAACGACCCCGGGCGATCCCGGCAGCTCCGGGCCGCTTTCATTTTTCTGTCCCGGCCCCAAATATCCGTTCAGCCGCAGCCAGTGTATCGTTGATTTCGGTTTCGCCGTGCGCTGCGGATACAAACCCGGCTTCGAATGCCGAGGGCGCGAAGTAGATGCCCTCCTGGAGCATGGCATGAAAAAAGCGGTTGAACGCTTCGCGATCGCAGCTCATCACTTCGGCATAACTGGACGGCAAATCCTTCCGGAAATAAAGGCCGAACATGCCTCCCACCGCCTGTGCGCTAAAATCAATACCGTGTTTTTTTGCAATTGCGACGAGACCATCCGTGAGCTGCCGGGTGCTGGCGGCAAGTTTTTCATAGAATCCCGGCGTTTGCACCAGCTTCAGGGTCGCAAGCCCGGCGGCCACCGCAACGGGATTGCCCGAAAGCGTGCCTGCCTGGTAGACCGCCCCTACCGGAGCCAGACACTGCATGATGTCCCGCCGGCCGCCAAAAGCCGCCATCGGCATGCCTCCGCCAATCACTTTGCCGAGGGTGGTGAGGTCGGGTTTGATGCCGTAAAGCCCCTGCGCGCATTCCGATCCCACGCGAAAACCTGTCATCACTTCATCAAAGATCAATACACTGCCATGCTTCGCGCATAGCTCGCGCAGACCCGCCAGAAAACCGGGCTCAGGCGCAACCAGATTCATATTGCCCGCGACGGGCTCGACAATGACTGCAGCAATTTCATTGCCAAACTGGTTGAATGCGCGTTCAACGCCGGCTAGATCGTTGTAATCCAGGACCACGGTGCTGGAGGCGGTTTCCGCCGGAACGCCGGCGGAGCTCGGATGACCGAAAGTCAGCGCGCCTGAGCCCGCCTTTACCAGCAAGGCGTCGTCATGGCCATGATAACAGCCCTCGAATTTGATGATGCGGTTTCGGCCGGTATAGCCGCGCGCCAGCCGAATGGCGCTCATTGTGGCTTCCGTTCCCGAACTCACCAGTCTCACCTGCTCGATCGAGGGCACCAGCTTGCACAGCAGTTCCGCTATTTCCAGTTCCGCCTCGGTGGGTGCGCCGAAAGTCAGGCCATTTTGCGCCGCCGCCTGCACCGCTTCGATCACCTCGGGATGAGCATGCCCCAGAATCAGCGGACCCCAGGATCCCACATAGTCGATATAGACTTTGTCATCGGCATCCCACACGTGGGCGCCTTTTCCCCGGCGGAAAAACACCGGTGTGCCGCCCACCGATTTGAAGGCGCGTACCGGTGAGTTGACGCCGCCGGGAATATATTGTTGAGAGCGTTCGAACAACTGCTGATTACGAGAGATCATTTGATAACCCATGCTTGTGAGGATTCGAATTACGGTTTTGCTTGAACAATCCGGCAAAACGTCCGGCCGTCGACTGAATGTCCGGCGCACCGAACAAGCCGCTGCTTACGGCCACGGCGTTGGCACCGCTACGTATCAGTTCCATGGCAGTGCCTGGCGTAATGCCTCCGATGGCGACGATCGGAACGCGGAGTGTTGCCTTCGCATGAGGCAGTAGATCCATGGATACCGCCGTTGCGCCGGGCTTGGTGGCGGAAGCGAAGAAAGCCCCAAACGCCACATAATCGGCGCCCTGACGTTCGGCTTCGAGGGCATGCTCCAGCCGGTTATAACAGGAGGCTCCGACAATTTTTTTTCTTCCCAGCTTGCGCCGCGCTTCAATGATCGACATGTCGCCCCGTCCCAAATGCACGCCATCGGCGTTGACCTCGACGGCAAGATCAACGTGATCGTTGATGATCAGCGGCACACGGAATTCTCGGCAAAGGCTTGCGAGCGAGACCGCCTGTTCCAACCGCAGCGCGGCATCCGCTGTTTTGTTACGGTACTGGATCAGGCAGGCTCCCCCGGCAAGCGCCTGCTGCGTCATGCCAGCCAGGATCGAGGTGCAGGCGGAATCCGGGGTAATCGCGTACAGGCCTCCAATTACCGGTCGCGTCATCCTGCCTTGTTGACATCCCTGGCTTCGGGCTCATCGCGCGCCCAGAACAACCGGTCTGGCAGAAATTGCCCCATGCCAGGGCGGAAGCCGGCCTTCAGCGACTGCCAGGTATACTCCTGCGCCTCGTATACCCCCTCCGCTACCGGCAGGCCGTTAGCCAGCGCGGCGGCGATTGCCGAAGCAAGCGTGCAGCCCGACCCATGGTAGGAACCCTCCAGCCGACGCCAGGAATCGGTGCGCACGACGCCGCTGGTTCCATACAGATTGTTGACCACCTGCACAGTATTTTCATGGGTTCCGGTGATCAATACATATTCGCAGCCCATCTGTAAAAGCCGTTCCGCGCATTGATTCAAATCCGGTGTATCGTTTTCATCATCGTCGTCGTCCTGGGTGAGTCGCCGCGCTTCGAGGCTATTGGGCGTAATAATGGTAACCTGGGGAAGCAACAGCTCGCGCATCGCCATCACCATGTCATCGCTGGCAAGTTCGTCACCGCGGCCCGAGGCGAGTACCGGGTCCAGCACCAACGGTATGTTGGGATAATCGGAGATCACTTCGGCGATGGCCGTGATGATTTCGACGCTGCCCAGCATGCCCATCTTGAATACGTGTACCGGCATGTCTTCAAGAACCGCGCGCGCCTGATCCGTCACCCATTCCGGGTCCAGGGCCATGACATCGTCCACGCCGGCGGTATCCTGCACCGTAATGGCCGTGATCACCGATAGCGGATGGCAGCCCATGCTCGCCAGGGTGAGAATATCGGCCTGGATACCGGCGCCGCCGCTGGAGTCGCTGGCAGCGAAAGAAAGTACGACGGGGGGTGGCTGAGACATGGGCGAATACCGTAAAATGTCATTTTAACCCAAATTACGCTCACTCATCATGCCTACTGCCGAAATCAGCGTTTACCGTTGCTACATGTGCCTCATCTGCGGCTTCATATACGACGAGGGCGAAGGGTCGCCCGCGGAAGGCATTCCTCCGGGCACGCGATGGGAAGACGTGCCGATGAACTGGACCTGCCCGGAATGCGCGGCGCGCAAGGAAGATTTCGAAATGGTGGAGATTTAAACCTAAATCCGGCAGCTGGCCGCTCGTTTTTTAAGTTACTGCTATGATCCACAAAGATTTTTTACGAAACATGACCTTCACCCTTATGGTGAGTTCGCTACGGGGCGGATTGCACGGTTTTTGCGGTACATGGCTGCGTTGCAACTCCTTGGAATGGAATAGCCATTCCGCGTCGTTGCGCCTTGCCCTGCACCCCAAAAACCGCACACTCCGCCCCGTCCAACCGCCGGATTTAGGTTAAGCCAATGCGCATCCTGCATACCATGCTGCGTGTCGGCGACCTGGAGAAGTCCATCGACTTCTATACGGGAGTGCTGGGGATGAAATTGCTGCGCCGCAAGGATTATCCCGAGGGGAAATTCACCCTGGCTTTTGTCGGTTATCAGGATGAAGCCGATGGCGCGGTGCTGGAATTGACTCATAACTGGGACATCAAAAGCTATGATCTGGGCGCCGGCTATGGACACATCGCGATTGAAGTGGACAACGCCTACCAGGCGTGCGAAGAGGTGAAGAAGCGCGGCGGCAGGGTCACGCGCGAAGCGGGACCGATGAAACACGGCGCCACCGTGATCGCGTTCGTTGAAGACCCGGACGGCTACAAGATCGAGTTCATACAGAAAAAGACTGCATAAAGAAAAGGCCGCATAAGCCCGCCGCCTGCTTCAGCCAGGCAGGAACCAGGGTATTCTAAGGCGCGTCTTCGTCCTGCCTTTCCTGCCACGTGAGATACAGGACCGCGATGATTATTATCGTGAGGGGCAGGATAACGTATAACCC
>DASVYI010000151.1:0-12309 GCA_036392275.1 Nitrosospira sp.
CCGGAAGCAAAACGGCAGCTACCGCAGGCGCGCGTGGTGATCGAACTCGGACGTTATCTGGTCGCCGAGGCGGGCATCTATGTTTGCCGCGTACTGGAGCGAAAAAAATCACGAGACAAGGTGTTTTTGATAACGGATGGGGGGCTGCATCACCATCTCGCGGCGTCGGGCAATTTCGGTCAGGTCATTCGCAAGAATTACCCCGTCGTTGTGGGCAACAAAGTTCACGGTAACGCGAGGGAAATTGCTTCCGTGGTCGGGCCACTATGTACGCCGCTGGATCTTCTCGCGGATCAGATGGAAATGAGCCAGGCGGAAGCCGGCGATTTGATCGTTGTATTCCAATCGGGTGCTTATGGCCTTACCGCGAGCCCGACGGCATTTCTCAGCCATCCGCCCCCTGTTGAAGTTTTGGTCTAGCCGGGCATAATACTGCTTGCTTCTTTGCGTCTCCGTTGTGGCTTCAGGTAGACGCGGCCAATCGGGATTGCATGCACTGCTGTTTCGAAAATATCATGGAATGCTGATGTTAAAAAAAATCGGGGCACTACTTTGAGCGGTTTGTGCGGCTGGATAGGCCATGGCATCTCTGCTTCGGAAAATTTGCAGCTCGTCCGGCGAATGGCGGAACCGCTGTCCCGTTTCGATGGGTGTGATGTCGAACCATTGGCCGCGATGGAGAGCGCGCTTGCAGTCGCGGCGAGAGACGATAGCCGGCACCTCTATCAAAAGGGTGGACTTGTCGTCGCGATATGGGGGCGTCCCGGTTTTCTCGAGCCGCATCTAGCTCAGCTCGTATCGAGCCAGGGCGTCGCGAAGACGCTTGCCGACCTTTGGGCGGCGCAAGGTGAAAAGGCGTTTGCAAGTCTGGCGGGAGTATTTTCATTTTGCATCCTGAACGAGGATGCCGGTGAGGCTGTCCTGGCAACCGATCGCATGGGAACTTATCCAGTATCCTTCCAGATGTCGGGAAGAGCGATGGTCTTTGGCTCAGCGGCAGACGCCATCCTCCGGCACCCCTCGATAAAAGCCGAGATTGCGCCGCAGAGCCTGTACAACTACGTCTATTTTCATATGGTGCCCGGTCCCGACACGATCTATAAGGGACAGTACCGCCTCCTGCCCGGCGAATACCTGATTTACCGGAAGGGGCGGATCGAGAAGCGCAGGTACTGGGAAATGCGCTTCCTTGAAGGTGAAAAACGACCCTTCCAGGAGCTCAAGGAGAATTTCCTGAACGTATTGCGCTCGAGCGTGCGCGAGGCTGCGGGTGGTGAGGAGGTCGGAGCTTTTCTCAGCGGAGGAACCGACAGTTCGACCATCGCGGGCATGCTGGGCGAGGTGACGGGCCAGCCGGCACGCACCTATTCCATCGGTTTTGACGCCTCGGGTTATGACGAAATGGCATATGCGCGTATTGCGGCGCGACATTTCGGCACGCGGCACCGGGAATATTATGTCACCCCCGATGATATTGTGGCAGCCATTCCCCAGGTCGGTGCGATTTTCGATCAACCTTTCGGTAACTCTTCGGCCATACCGGCCTTCTATTGTGCGCGCATGGCGAAAGCCGACGGTCTGAGCAGGATGCTAGGCGGCGATGGAGGGGACGAACTGTTTGGCGGCAATACGCGCTATGCCAAACAGCATCTTTTCTCTCTGTATGAACAAATTCCCAGGCTGCTGCGCAAGACGGTCATCGAGCCGGTGATTTTGGGCGCTCCCGGTGGAACTGCGCTGCCGCTGATGCGCAAGGCCCGCAGTTATGTGGAACAGGCATCGATCGAGATGCCCGCCAGGACCGAAACTTATAATCTGCTGGAGCATTACGGCGCCCGGGAAGTATTTACCCGGGAATTCCTGGAAACGGTCGATCCGGGTTATCCGGCTGATTTGTTGAGCGAGATTTATCATCAGAGCAGCGCCAGGAGCCTGATCAACCGCATGCTGGCTTTCGATCGGAAATTCACACTTGCAGACAATGATCTGCCCAAAGTAAGCAAGGCTTGTGAATTGGCCGGGCTGGACGTGGCATACCCGCTGATAAGCAACGAGATTGTGGATTTTTCGTTGCAGCTCGAGCCCCAACTTAAGCTTAAAGGTACAAAGCTGCGTTACTTTTTCAAGGAAGCGCTGAAGGGGTTCTTGCCGGATGAAATCATTGCCAAGCAGAAGCACGGCTTCGGTCTGCCTTTCGGCGTGTGGCTTCAGCATCACAAGCCATTGCAGACGCTGGCTTCCGATAGCTTGAGCGATCTCAAGTCACGCCATATCATCAATAATCCATTCATCGACAAGCTGCTCGGGCAGCATCTGGGCGAGCACGCGGGTTATCATGGCACCATGGTCTGGGTGCTGATGATGCTCGAGCAGTGGTACAGGCAGAGGCAGAACTCCTGATCCTGATCTCAAGAAAGGGAAGTCCTGCAGAAGGCTGCAATGCCGTCCTCGAGGGTGCTTCATTTCTTTGCCCGCAGCAAAAAGTTCGGGTCCATCATAAATTTCACGGTATTGCTTGCCTGTTTAACGGATATCGTCCTGAAGCAAAAGCTCGAAGGGCCATGCCACGAACGCATCGCCGGAAAGTCGACGGCTGACGATTTCTCTTCAAAAATTTTCGTGCTCAGCAGACAAATGCTGTCTATGATGTAACCAAAACCCTATCCGGCGGTCGAGGTGCGGGCGGTTTCCGGCATACCGATAACAATTCCGGAGCGAATTCAGCCGGTCGATCAAGGGAACTCATGGCGGAAAAACTCATGAACGGCTCATGCCATCTATTGTTTATAGCCTGCTGTAAGGCCTGCAGGAGGCCGGCATGACCGGAGCCGCGCTGGTGCTGGTCTGCAAACGGCCCGGATTGGGGATCGGCAAGCAGCGCCTTGCCACTAGCCTGGGCCTGGAAGTGGCAAACCAGATCGCTGAAGCATTGCTTGCCTGTGCTTTGGAAGACGCGCGTGCCTGGTCCGGTCCGATAGTCATTGCGCCCGCACACCGGAAGGATTATGCCTGGGCCGAGGCACTGTTGCCGGAAATGCAGGTTAAGGTACGCGTAGAGCCTCAGGCGGAAGGCAATCTGGGATACCGGCTGAGTACGCTGGATGGAAAATTGCGCGCCGCCGGGTGGGAGCATCTGGTTTATATCGGCAGCGATGCACCCGCACTCGACGCGGCTGATTACGCGGCAGCGAGCGAAGCCCTGGAACATCACGATACCGTGTTGATGCCGTCATCCGATGGCGGTGTGGTACTGATGGCGAGCCGTAAGCCGTGGCCGCAGCTGAGCGGTTTACCGTGGAGCACACCCGGTCTGGGTAGCGCGCTGGCAGGCTGTTGCCGTGCGGCAGGCCAATCGGTGGCAATCCTGACCCCGGGTTTCGATGTGGATGAGGAGGGTGATCTCGTACGGCTGATCACAGCGCTGAAGCATGACCGGCGCCCGGCGCGACGGGCGCTACACGGGTTGGCGAGCCGTCTTGTCCAGCCCCGTAGCGAGCTCAACACCGCGCTCAATGCCCAGCTCAACGCCCAGCTTGAGGAAACCGGCCATGGCCAGTTTTAGCGTAATCATTCCCTGTTATGGTGACGAGGACAAGCTGGCGAACTTGCTCGGCCAGCTGCGAAACCTGCCCCATGACCCATCCCATGGATCGCCGGAGATCATCGTGGTGGATGGCGCCGGCGCCCGGCTATGCCGCGAAGTTTGCGCCCGGCACGGTGCGTGCTGGTTGCCCAGTGAACCTTGCCGCGGGCGCCAGCTACTGGCGGGCGCGGCGCTGGCGCAAGGCGATGCATTCTGGTTCCTGCACGCGGACACCCGGTTGCCGCCGGATCCGGTGACGGCGATGGAGCGTGCCTTCGAGCGAGGCGCGATAGGCGGCTATTTCCGCTTCCGTTTCGATGCGCCGCGCGCCTGGCCCGCATTGCTGCTGGAACCGGCGATCGCCCTCCGTTGCCGGATCGGCATTCCTTATGGCGATCAGGGGCTGTTCATGACCCGATGGGCCTATGTCGAGGCAGGCGGCCATTCGCCCTGGCCGTTGTTCGAGGAAGTCGAACTGGTGCGCGGCTTGCGCCGCCTGGGGCATTTTCTGTCTTTGCGCGAACCGCTCTTTATCAACCCTCGCCGCTGGCATCGCGACGGCTGGTGGCGCCGCACGTGGGTGAATCGCAGTCTGGCGCTGGCTTTTGCGCGTGGCGCCGACCCTGGCGGGCTAGCAGCCCGCTACCGCTCCAAAACGACAACTTGATCCAATCATGAGGTAACGCCATGCATGACACTGTTCAGCAGTATTACGGCAAAGTTCTGAACGGCTCGCTCGATCTCCAGACCAGCGCCTGCAAGACTGACGCCGGTTTGCCCGCATATGTGAAACCCATACTGGCGCAGGTGCACGATGAGGTGCTGGCTCGATACTACGGCTGTGGCCTGATTCTGCCCGAAGCGCTGGAAGGGTTGACGGTGCTCGATCTTGGATGTGGAGCCGGACGCGACGTTTTTGTTTTGTCAAAACTGGTGGGGGAACAAGGCCGGGTAATTGGAATCGACATGACCGAAGAACAACTTGCCGTTGCGCGCCGGCACGAAGATTACCACCGTAAAGCCTTTGGTTACGCCGCGAGCAACGTTCGTTTCCTGCACGGCTACATCGAGCGCCTGTCGGATCTCGAATTGGCCGATGCAAGCGTGGATATCATCGTGTCCAATTGCGTGCTCAACCTTGCGCCTGACAAAGCATCGGTACTGCATGAAGCATGGCGGGTTCTCAGGCCCGGCGGTGAAATGTATTTTTCCGATGTTTACACCGACCGCCGTGTGCCCGAACCATTGACCCGGGACCCGGTGCTGTATGGTGAATGCCTGAGCGGCGCTTTATACTGGAACGATTTTCTCCAGCTTTGCCGCGAACGTGGTTTCGCCGACCCGCGATTGGTGGGCGACCGGAGAATTGACGTGGGCGATGCCGAACTGGCCGCGCGAACGGGAAACATCAGGTTCTATTCCGCCACCTACCGGTTATTCAAGCTGGACAATCTCGAGCCGGCTTGCGAAGACTACGGTCAGGCCGTGGTTTACCGGGGCACGATACCGAACCATTCCCACGTGTTTGTACTCGACAAGCATCACCGCATGGAAGCCGGCAAATATTTCCCGGTTTGTGGAAACACCTGGCGCATGCTGCACGATACACGGCTGGCTGTGCATTTCGACTTTCATGGAGGTTTCGGGCGGCACTACGGAATTTTTCCAGGCTGCGGGATGGGAATGCCTTACGATGACTCTGTCCATGATATCGCCGGCAAACCTGCAGGGGGATGCTGCTAGCATGAGGACGGCGTACAGGGAAGGGGCACGGGGAAGGGGTACAGGAAGGGGTCCAGGTCTCATCTCACCCGTTCTCGATGAGTATCCATGAGCAGGGGTAGCGAACAACTCCGCAGTGATAGCCCGCCTCTGGTTCGGCGCGAACATTGGCGCCATACCCCGGGCGGCGAGCCACGCGGTTTCATTCGGGCGCATACGCTGGATGAACTGTGGTTCCATACCGGCACCGCCTGTAACCTGGCTTGCCCTTTTTGTCTGGAAGGTTCGAAACCGGGAGACGACCGGCTGGAACTGCTGCGCTGCGCGGATGCCGTTCCTTATATCGATGAAGCCCTCACCCTTGGCGTCAAACAGTTTTCCTTTACCGGCGGCGAACCTTTCGTCAACAGGGACATAATACGTATTCTGGATTATGCGTTGCGGCACCGGCCCTGCCTGGTACTGACCAATGCCACGGAGCCGCTGATGAAACGCCTGAAGCAACTGGGACCATTACGCGATGCCCGGCACGCGCTGAGTTTTCGCGTAAGCCTGGATTATCCGGATGCCATCCGGCACGATGCGGGGCGTGGTGAAGGCATGTTCGACGATGCGCTGACAGGCTTGCGAAAACTGTATGACATGGGTTTTCACGTATCGGTCGCGAGTCAGCGCTTGCCGGGCGCGGCGGCGGATGTGACCGGGCTGGCGGATGCGGCGGCTGCTGAAGCCGCTTTTGCCGAAATCTTCCGAGGCGTGGGGTTACCTGCGGATCTTCCGCGTGTTGAATTTCCGGAATTTCACCCGCCGCGCGTGCAGGTATCCACGCCACCCATTACCGAAATGTGCATGACGAGCTATCAAACCGAAGAGACGCGCCGCGCCTTCATGTGCGCATTCAGCAAAATGGTGGCAAAAAGCGAAGGTCGCATGAAGGTTTACGCCTGTACGCTCGTGGATGACGATCCGGATTACATTCTCGGGGAAACACTGGCAGAGGCCCTGCAAATACCCGTGAGTATGAAACACCACCGCTGCTATAGCTGCTTCAGATACGGTGCATCGTGCAGCGAGATGAAGCGCGAGGCCTGAGCCGTGCGGGTGTAATAGGGAAGCAACGAGCGCAGGGTTTCGCCGTGCGATGCGACAGGCAGGAGTTATTCCTGGAATTCCCGAAATGAAACACGGGTGGCTGCTCGTGGTGCTGGTGCTATTGGCCGGTTTGTTCTATGCCTTCGATCTCGGGCGTTTCATCAGCCTGGAAACGCTCAAGAACAGCCGCGACGAGTTGAAACAAGCCTATCAGTCGCGGCCATTGCAAACGATCGGCTTGTATGCCGCGGCATATGTTGTCATTACTGCGTTATCCCTGCCGGGTGCAGCGATCATGACACTGGCGGGGGGCGCTATCTTTGGGCTATGGGTGGGCGTGCCCGTCGCGGTGATTTCCGCCAGCATCGGCGCAACGCTTGCCTTCTGGATGGCGCGTTACGTATTCCGCGATGTGGTTCAGCGCCGTTTCGCCAACCGCATGGCGGCAATCGACGCTGGCATTAAATGCGATGGCGCATTTTATCTTTTTACCTTGCGCCTCATACCCGTGTTTCCGTTTTTCGTGATCAATGTGCTGATGGGGCTCACGGCGATACGGACCGCAACCTTTTTCTGGGTCAGTCTCGTGGGCATGCTGGCCGGTACAACCGTATATGCCAACGCCGGAACCCGGTTAGGAGAAATTTCCCGCCCATCCGATATTTTGTCTCCCGCGGTAATCGGCTCCTTTTCCCTGCTCGCCGTATTTCCGTGGCTTTCGCGGTGGGGGTTGGGATATTTCAAAGTGAGGCGTGTGCACGCCCGCTGGCCCAAGCCCAGGCGATTCGACCGCAATCTCGTCGTGATAGGGGCCGGGGCGGCGGGGCTGGTGACGTCCTATGTCGCAGCCGCTACCCGCGCCAGAGTGACGCTGATCGAATCGGACAAAATGGGTGGCGACTGCCTCAATTTCGGCTGCGTCCCCTCCAAGACACTTATACGTTCGGCAGCCTTTTTGCGGCAGGCGCGGCATGCCGGTGAACTGGGCCTAGCGCGCGCCACCGTCGAATACGATTTCGCAGACGTGATGGCTCGGGTACACCGCGTCATCAATACGATCGAGCCGCACGATTCGGTGGAACGCTATACGAAACTTGGGGTGGAGGTCATTCATGGCAAGGCTCGCATTACTTCGCCCTGGACGGTCGAAGTCAATGGCCAAACCATGACGACCTGCGCAATCGTCATAGCCACTGGCTCTCGCCCGATCATTCCCTCCATCCCCGGGCTGGACCAGGTGCGCTACTATACATCCGACACCATCTGGTCACTTACCGAGCGCCCCGGGCGGCTGCTGGTCCTGGGTGGCGGACCCATCGGCTGCGAGCTGGCGCAGGCGTTTGCGCGCCTGGACTGCCAGGTTACTCAAGTGGAGAAGGCAGGTTTAATGGAACGCGAGGACGCGGATGCCGTTGCACTGGTTGAAGCCGCGCTGCGCAACGATGGCGTGCGCGTCTTGACGCAGACCAGCGCCATCCGGTGTGAACGCAACGGCGATGATCAACATCTGGTTGTGCGCCACCGGGACGGAATCGAAGAAGTGATTCCATTCGATGCGATGTTGTGCGCAACCGGGAGAATCGCACGGACCGAAGGGTTTGGCCTGGAAGAGCTGGGTATTCCCGTTTCACCCAGGCGCACCGTAGAAACCGATGGGTGGCTGCAAACACTCTACCCCAGCATTTATGCGTGTGGCGACGTGGCCGGACCCTACCAGTTCACCCACGTCGCGGCTCACCAGGGATGGTACGCAGCGGTCAATGCCCTGTTTGGCGCCGTCAAGCGCTTCAAGGTGGATTACTCCGTGATTCCGTGGACTACTTTTACCGATCCGGAAGTTGCCCGTGCGGGATTATCGGAGAAGGAGGCAAAAAAACAGGGCATTGCTCATGAAGTGACACGCTACGATCTTCGAGACCTCGATCGTGCGATTACCGATGAAGCGGCGCATGGGTTTGTCAAGCTTCTGACTGTCCCCGGAAAAGATCGAATTCTGGGAGTCGCCATTGTCGGGGCGCATGCCAGCGATCTGCTGGCGGAATTCGTACTGGCGATGAAGCAGGGCCTCGGCCTCAACAAGATACTCGGTACCATCCATACTTATCCGACCTGGCCGGAGGCCAACAAATATGCTGCCGGTGAGTGGAGACGCGGGCATATGCCGCATCGCCTGCTTGACTGGGCGGAAAAATATCACGCGTGGCGCCGGCGCTGAAAGCGTGAGAACACTGCCGTCAACGCAATCCCTGTTATTTGCCGCCGCGCTGTTGCTGGGGTCCGGCTGGGGCCAGCCCGGTCATGCGGCTTCACAAAAACTGGTCTTGACCGGCGCCAGCACGATCGCTCCATTGGTTTCCGAAATTGCAAGGCGCTTCGAGTCACGATACCCGGGCACCCGGATAGATGTGCAGAGCGGCGGCTCCTCACGCGGCATCAATGATGTCCGCAACGGCACCGCGGGCATCGGCATGGTTTCCCGCAGTTTGAAACCGGAAGAGAACGATTTGCGCGCACACACGATCGCGTGGGATGGAGTCGGAGTCATCCTGCACGCGAGCAACCCTGTCGCTGCATTGAGCCAGCAGCAGATCAGGGATATTTATACCGGCGGAATCGACAACTGGAAAACCGTGGGTGGAAAAGATGCACCCATCACCGTGGTCAACAAAGCCGACGGCCGTTCGACACTTGAGTTGTTTTTGAACTACTTCAAGCTGAAGAACAGCGACATAAAACCGCATGTCATAATCGGTGAGAATTCGCAGGGAATAAAAACAGTGACGGGGAATCAGAACGCCATCGGCTACGTTTCGATCGGTGCAGCGGAATACGAAGCAAGGCAGGGTGCGGCCATCAAGCTGCTGCCGCTCGATGGCATTGCGGCCACCACAATGAGTGTGCGTGACGGCACTTTTCCGCTGTCGCGGCCGCTCAATCTGGTAACGCGGGGAGCGCCGGAAGGTTTGGCCCGCGAATTCATCGAATTCGCCCGCTCCGTGCCGGTGCATGACCTTGTGGAGGCACACTATTTCGTCCCGGCCGGGGTACGCTGACACACTGACGCTTTGGCTGTCGCGCGGCGCAGCGGGCGTCGCGGCAGCCGTGGTGCTGTTTATCCTTTTATTTCTGGCTGCGGAGTCGTGGCCTGTCCTGCGGCATATTCCCCTCCTGCATTTTTTCACTGATGCTTCCTGGCATCCGGGCGAAGGCATGTATAACCTGGCGCCCATGCTCTCGGGCACGCTTTACGCCGCAGCCGGAGCGCTTTTATTGGCTGCGCCGCTCGGTATCGCCTCGTCGCTTTTTATACTCTATTACGCACCGCCGGGCATCGCTCATGGTTATCTTCGCCTGGTCGAGCTGCTGGCGGGCATTCCTTCGGTCGTGTATGGTTTTTGGGGGCTGACCACGCTGGTGCCGCTGATCAATCAAGTCCATCCGCCGGGTGCCAGCGTGCTGGCCGGAGTATTGATTCTGACCCTGATGATTCTACCCACGATTGCGCTTACCGCGCATGCAGCGCTATCGGCCGTGCCCGGCGAATATATACGCGGCGCGGTCGCGCTGGGTATGTCACGCTGGGGCCTGATTCTCGGGGTCGCTCTGCCGGCGGCAAAGACAGGTATCGCGGCAGGTATAACTCTCGCGGCGGGCCGTGCCATCGGCGAAACCATGGCCGTGTTGATGGTTACCGGCAACGTCGTGCAGTATGCCGGCAGCCCCTTCGATCCGGTACGCACGCTCGCCGCCAACATTGCACTGGAAATGCCCTACGCCATGGGCGATCACAGGGCCGCACTATTCGTGTCGGCCTTTGTGTTGATGCTGCTGGTAATGATGCTTTGGGGATTGGGGGCAGGCCAGGGGGAGAGCAACGATGGTTGAGCATGCATTGGATAAGTCATCACGCATCATCGGATCTTTCCGGGACCGGATTGCGCAATTCGCTCTCTGTTTCGCCGCGTTTCTGGTCAGCGCTTCATTTGCGTGGATCCTGTTCGATCTCGTGCGCGGCGGTATTGGATATCTTTCGATCGATTTTCTTGTCGATGCGCCGCGTGACGCGGGCCGCGCCGGCGGAATCGGCCCGATCCTGATTTCCACCCTCCTGATCCTGTTGATTGCCCTGATGGCGGCACTGCCGCTGGGCTGGGCGACGGCTGCGCTGCTGGTGGAATATTTACCTGCCGCCAGCCGTTTCGCCCACACCGTGCGCTACAGTCTGCTTGTGCTGGCGGCGGTGCCTTCGATTGTTTTTGGTCTATTCGGCAACGCCTTTTTCAGTATTTACCTGGGTATGGGGTTTTCCATTCTATCGGGCGGCCTGACCCTGGCCTGCATGCTTTTACCCATCCTTGTCAGTACCGCCGAGGCGGGGTTGCGCGCGGTACCGGACGTATACCGCCAATCCGGCGCGGCGCTGGGTATGTCACGCGCGGCAATATTGTTTCATGTGCTGCTGCCGGCTGCGGCACCCGCCCTCATGGCGGGTTTGTTGCTGGGAATTGGCCGCGTCCTTGCCGAGACCGCGGCGCTGCTGTTCACCAGCGGGTATGCTGACCGCATACCTGGTTCGCTGCTGGATTCGGGACGCACACTGGCAATGCATATCTATGATCTGTCGATGAATATTCCCGGCGGGGATGCCTTTGCCCATGCATCGGCATTGGTACTGATCGCCGCACTGTTGCTCATCAATATGGCCGCTATGCGGCTTGCCGCCGGCTGGCAGCATGGAACGATCAAATCGAAATGAACCCGGATACGTGCAATTCCAGTGCGTCCGAATCGGAACAGGCGGCACAAGGGAGCCATGGCGATATCCGTCCAGCCCGGGCGGGGCCCGACCCGCTGGGCCCACCGGACCCACCGGACCATGGCGATCTCCACCCGCTGATCCAGGTCGAGAACTTATCTCTTCGCTACGGCGCCAGAGCGGCGCTGGAAAATATTACGCTGGATATTCAGCGCGGCTGTATCACGGCTGTGATCGGCCCGTCCGGCTGCGGAAAAACCAGCTTCCTGTCATCGATCAATCGGCTGACAGACCTGATCCCCGGCTGTGGAATCGACGGCCGCATTCGCATCGGCGGCCGCGACATTCATGACGCTGCATGCAACGTGCAGGCTCTGCGGCGGCGGATCGGCATGGTATTCCAAAAGCCCACGCCGTTTCCGCTGTCGATCCATCGCAACATCGAGCTGCCCTTGCGCGAACATGGCATGACAGGGAGCGCTGACATAGATGCTGTTATCGAGCGGGTGCTGCGGCAAATTGGACTCTGGGAGGAAGTTCGCGACAGACTGCATTCTTCGGCGCTGAGCCTGTCTGGTGGTCAGCAGCAGCGGCTGTGCATCGCCCGTGCCCTCGCGTTGAATCCGGAAATATTGCTTATGGACGAACCCTGCAGTGCACTTGATCCTGTCGCCTCGGGGGTCGTCGAAGATCTGATCACCCGCCTGCGCGGCCACTATACTATCGTCATCGTCACCCATAATCTGGCGCAGGCACGCCGCATTGCCGATTTCGCGGCATTTTTCTGGATCGATGGCCGCGCTGGGCGCCTGGTTGAATCCGGTCATTGCCGGCAGATTTTTGAATCACCCATGCATGAGCTTACCGCGGCATACATCAGCGGGGCACGGGGATAATACATTCCGAAGCCGCGCCTGTTCACGGAACCTGCCGGCGGTCAGGGTGAATGGCGGGGTGTACGCCAAAACCATAAGATATTTGTGGTTTTTCTTCAGCGCAATCAGGCACATATATAAGACAAACGGCATGGACATAAAAAAGGTAAAGCTGTATAGTTGCCGGGCCTTCGCTCTTTAGGGCATCTCTAAGAATTCGAACATAGCTGCAATAGCCTGCTCGCTGCAAAATGTCTCCCACCTGTTCCCGGCACACTGAC
>DASVYI010000152.1:0-4035 GCA_036392275.1 Nitrosospira sp.
CGTAATCATTGTCAATGGCCGCAATATACGTGCCCAGGATATAGAGGAACTCGCGGAGCAGCAGCCCGAGGTGAGGACCCGGGAAGCATCCGCATTCGGCATTACGGATACGAATGACGTTACGACCATCGTTCTTGTCATCGAGTGCCGCCTGACTTCGACGATGGATCGCCAATCTCTTATCAACCGGTTGCAAAGGCTTGTTTACATGGCGTTTGGCGTTAACTGCCTGGTTGAACTGGTTCCGCCGCATACTTTACCCCGGACCTCGTCCGGCAAGTTATCGCGTTTTGCTGCCCGCCAGGGCTTCATACAGCGTACAAAATTGACCGACCAGCTATCGGTGGAATCCGGAGACATATAGCCGGCATATGTCAGGCTCATTGGTGGCAGTAACCGGTGCCACCGGTTTTATTGGTCATGTACTGCTACAATCCCTGATCAAGGATGGATGGAGGGTCAGGGCCTTGACCAGACGTCATCAGGCCGATAGTGACTCCACCCAATGGGTCAAAGGTGATCTGGATGACCTGGATGCATTGCAGGCTCTGGTCGAGGGTGCTTCGGCGGTAATTCATTGCGCGGGTCAGGTTCGTGGCGACTCGCTCGAGGACTTCGTTCATACTAATGTAGAAGGTACCCGGAATCTTGTAGATGCTTCAATACGGCAAGATTCGCCGCCTCGTTTTCTCCTTATATCCTCCCTGGCCGCAAGGCAACCGGAACTTTCCTGGTACGCAGCCAGCAAGCGCATGGCTGAAGCAGTGGTAGCTGACCGCGCAAGCACCCTGCCGAGCGCGGTATTCAGGCCGACGGCTGTTTATGGTCCGGGTGATAAGGAGATGAGTCCCCTCTTCAAGATGACTCGGCGCGGCATGTTACCCATGGTGGGTCAGCCGGCGATGCGCTTTGGGTTGTTGCATGTGAGCGACCTGGTGGCAGCTATACTGTGCTGGCTTTCGACCCGTATTCCCGTCCGGGGCATTTACGAACTCGATGACGGAACCCCGGGAGGCTATGACAGTGAATCGGTAGCCGCCATCGCGCAAGATGTCTGGAAACGGCCGGTTCGTTGCCTTTTTCTGCCATCGCCGCTTGTTTCGCTGGTCGCGAACATTAATTTGTGGTCAGCCCGGTTGCTGGGCTACCCGCCAATGCTGACTCCCGGAAAAGTCAGGGAGCTTCAGCATCTCGACTGGGTGTGCAATATAACCCCCTTGACTCAGGCACTCCCGAATTGGAAGCCCTGCATCCGGCTACGCGACGCCTTACCTCAAGTGGTATAATCTTGGATTTTAACGACTTCCCACATGAGTTGACTCATGGCGAGCGACTATACTGAAATCCTGGAAAGACTTTGCCATCATCTCAAGAAGTTTTGTGAGCCGGATGTCGAAATTACGCCGGAGACAGATCTTATCAAGCAACTGGCTATCGACTCTGTCAAATTGTTAAATCTGATTATGGAAATCGAGGATGAGTTCGATATTTCCGTACCGCTCAATGCACTGGCGGACGTTCAGACCGTTCATGAGCTCGCGAATTTAATTTACCGGATAAAATCTGCCAAACCATGAATTTGTTAGATAAGCTGGATGCGGTCGCCGCGGCAAGAAAAGCCCTGTTGCCCGAGGGAGTCGATGTTTTTGGCATACCCATAGAGGAGGTTTATTCTTCTACGGAAGCAAAGATCGGCGATCGCCGCATTCTATTCCTGGGCACGAACAACTATCTCGGCCTCACCTTTTCACCGGAATGCCAGCAGGCGGCGCATGATGCGATCGATAGCGAGGGTACGGGCACAACCGGATCACGCATGGCCAATGGCAGTTATAGCGGGCATCGTGCCCTCGAACGGGAGTTTGCGGACTTTTACCGTTGTAATTCCTGTGTTGTCTTTACCACCGGATATCAGGCGAATCTCGCCACGATCTCCGGCCTGGCAGGGGCCGGCGACGTCGTTCTGATCGATGGCGACTCCCACGCAAGCATCTATGACGGATGCCGTTTGAGTGGAGCCGAGATTATCAGATTCCGCCACAACGATATGGCAGACCTGGAAAAACGCCTCAGGCGCCTGGGAGAGCGTTCGCGTTCGACCCTTATCATCGTCGAAGGCATTTACAGCATGCTCGGTGACCGGGCGCCATTGGCGGATATCGTTCAAATAAAAAATGCTTATCACAGCACCGTGCTTCTGGATGAGGCACATTCACTCGGGGTTCTGGGCCAAACAGGTCAGGGTCTGGTGGAAGAAACAGGACTCATTGACGAGGTTGATTTCATTACGGGCACCTTCAGTAAAAGTCTGGGCGGTATCGGCGGTTATTGCGTAAGCAATCATCCCCAGCTCGATCAGTTGCGCTACATTAGCCGTCCGTACATTTTCACAGCCTCCCCTACGCCGGCCACCATCGCATCGACTCGGGCCGCGCTCAAGTTGCTGCAGGATGGCGCCGGGTTGCGGCGCCAGCTCTGGAAAAATGCACACCAGCTCTATTCGCGGCTTTCTGAACTCGGCTATCAACTCGGACCGGAACCCAGTCCCGTTATCGCGACCATACTTGACAGCCCTCAGCAAGCCCTCATTTTATGGAAGGGACTCCTCGATCGCGGTATTTATGTCAATTTAATCCTGCCGCCCGCCACACCTGAAGGGAAATCATTGGTGCGATGTAGCGTCAGCGCGGTTCATACCAGAGAGCAAATGGATTACGTTGGCGAAACTTTCGCCGAGTTGCGCCAAACCGTTCAATAAAAAACCCCTGAACAAGCCCTCAGATTGTAGAAGGCTCGTTCAGGGGTTTCCGAAGCTCACTCAATTACTTACGGCATCGTTACTTACGGTATCGGCACGGCATAGCGCTCAGGATGCTAGGATGCTTTTGCGCTGGTGCGCCGGCGCATCAGGAAGAAGCCCGCAAGACCCCCGGCAGCCACCAGCAGCGCAATCTCCGTTGCGCCAAAACCGGAACCATGACTGCCGTGACCTCCACCCCCCCCGACGTGTATCGGAATACGCACCACAGTGGTCATTTTGCCGGCTTTTTCCGAATCAAGCAGCAAGGCGTATTGGCCGAGATCTTCCAGATTTGCCTCGAATGTGATGCTGCCGGATGGGTACGCTTTAGCCGGCAGCGACAAAATCTCGTGCCCACCATCCCCATGGCCCTCCATGACCAGACGCACCGCAATAGGTATTTCGCGGGAATCCAGGTCGGTCAGGTCGACTGTCAGATGCAGTACTCCGGGTTCCGGAACATGATCACAGTATGCGTGAGTGGGCGGAAGGTCTCCCTTGGGCTTTTCGTACGCGCTGAAGGCTACGGGGAAGGCTCCCGTTTTGATGGCACAGTCGCCAGAATGATGGCCTTCGTGGGCCAGCATCAGTTGTGCGTGGGCCGGCGCCGCAACCAGCGCCGCGAGCGCAATCCATACCAGATTCACAGCCCGCTCAAACGTTTTCTTCATACTATCTCCGGTTCTAATCTGCAAAATTAATCGTACGCCCAGCATCGCGTAAGCAATATAGTCGCTGATTGTATAACAAACCGGCGCCAAAAAGAAAAATTGTGCGCCCGATCCGGCAGGGAAAGTGCGGGCTTCCGAACGGAATGTGAAGCTTTACGCAATTATGTTAATAACATATTTCCCGCCATCGAGCGTGCACGTCGGATCAAACTTTTTCCAGCGGCGACCTCAATTTGCGGACGGCTTAACAGCCGGTCGGACACTGAATCTCCGCGCCAAGACTTTCGGCACTCTGTAACAGGCATCGTGGGGCAATGCGATGATCAGCAGGTTGTATCTGGTTGCATTCTTACCTCCCTTCTTACCTGTCCTTTTTACCTGTCCTTTTTACCTGTCCTCTACCGCTTTCTTTGTGCGATATATAGACAAACGGCATGGACATAAAAAAGGTAAAGCTGTATAGTTGCCGGGCCTTCGCTCTTTAGGGCATCTCTAAGAATTCGAACATAGCTGCAATAGCCTGCTCGCTGCAAAATGTCTCCCACCTGTTCCCGGCACACTGAC
>DASVYI010000153.1:0-11584 GCA_036392275.1 Nitrosospira sp.
GGCTGATTCTCACAATCGGCGAGTGGGCTCTCCGAGAATCCTGCCGGCAGGCGCAGCTATGGAGCGATCAGGGTTTGCTGGACGCGTGCATCTCCGTCAATATTTCGGCGGTTCAATTCCGCCAGACCGACTTCGTGGCCACCGTCGAGCACGCGCTCGACGACTCTGGTTTATCGCCCGAGAAACTGGAATTGGAACTTACCGAAAGCGTGGTCATGCAAGGAGCGGAACCCGCGCTGGAAAAATTGCGCCAACTGGATGCACTTGGGGTGAAGGTGGCGATCGATGATTTTGGCACAGGCTATTCGAGCCTTTCATATCTGCGGCAGTTTACCGTCGATCGCCTGAAAATCGATCAGTCGTTCGTGCATGATCTGCCCGGTAATACGGATGCCGAAGCCATTGTGGCCGCCATCATCGCGATGGGGCTCAGCCTGGGCTTGCGCATCATTGCGGAAGGCGTCGAAACGGAAGCGCAGGCAACATTTCTCCGGCGGATTTCATGTAATGAAGGCCAGGGTTATCTCTATGCCACGCCCATGACCGCCAGTGAATTCGAAGCCTGGGTTGCCGCACGGCGGTTGCATGCAAAATCGGGCCAGATGTGAAGGCTCGCAGGTTTTTCCAACCCCTGCGCTACTGACTCTCGGCTTTGTCTTTTTCCTTCGTAACCGGATTCCGCAGCGTATATCCCTCTTCTTTCGCTTTATAACCGCCGTATGCGCCCACTCCACCTGCCGCAAGCAGCCAGCAGCCTGACAGAAGCGGCGATACAAGCAAGAGCATTCCCAAATAGAGCAGTAATCGTGCCTTCATGAAACCCCCCGCTGAATTAGACAAAACCAGGAAGTCAATAAAAATGGGAAGCACCCATTGTTACGCTCATGCCCGGCCATTGCCCACCCAGTCGCAGCATATTTGAATCGATTGTTCAGTTCTGTACGGTTTCAAACATTCGCGGTAATTCACGCGGGGTATACTTATAATGATTGAGAATTTTCTTTGGGCGGTCATGAATGAAGGTATCCGAACTTAAAAATGAACTGCTTGATTATTGGGTCGCGAAAGCAAATGATGTGGAAGAGGTACATGTCATTGACTCACACTGCCTGATCGACGGTAACCGGTGGGAACCATCGTCCGATTGGGCTCAGGGTGGGCCGATTATCGAGCGGGAGGGGATAAACCTGAGCCATAGCCTGGAGCCCGGGCCGGAGCACTGCACAGCATATATGCGATCAGGCAGAAATCGGCAAAGAGGGCTCACTCCGCTGGTTGCCGCCATGCGCTGTTACGTCGACTTCAAATTCGGTGAAGACGTTGCGGATTAGGGATTTCGAATAGTCGGGCCGGGCGACGATTTTGCATATATTACAAGTAACCCATGGCGAAATTGAAGGAACAGCTCAGTGAGCCAACGCATGCGACGCGTATCATGGCGGCTCAGGCGTTCTCGCGCGCGGCGGGAGCTCCGCTCGTGCATGGCAACAGCATCCGGCTTCTCAAGGATGCAGACGAAAACTATCCCGCGTGGTTCGACGCAATCCATTCAGCCGAAAAAGCCATTTACTTTGAAAACTATATCATCCGGGGCGACAACATAGGCCGGCAATTTTCCGATGCCCTTATAGCAAAAGCAAAAGAGGGCATCCGGGTGAAACTCCTCTATGACTGGATGGGAGGGTTGACGGAAACTCCCGGCAGCTTCTGGCGGCACCTGAGCGATGGTGGCGTCGAGGTCCGCTGCTTTAATCCGCCACGATTTGACAGCCCGCTGGGCTGGTTGAGCCGGCTTCACCGCAAATCACTTTGCGTGGATAGCCGCGTGGCGTTTGTCAGCGGATTGTGTGTCGGTGAAATGTGGACAGGTTATCCAGAACGCGGCATCCCGCCGTGGCGTGACACGGGTGTCGAGGTGCGCGGACCTATCGTGGCCGATGTAATACAGTCTTTTTTTCGCGCTTGGGATGCAGCCGCGCCTCAAGTCATGGTGGACGAGTTGCCGGCGCGGGATTCAATCCCCCTCGCCGGCGAGATCGACATGCGTGTCCTGGGGGACAGTGCCGCTACCGCCGGGCTTTATCGGCTGGAGCAACTGATAGCGGTTCTTGCGCAAAAAACGCTTTGGCTTACCGACGCGTATTTCGTCGGCACCACAAGCTACGTACAAGCCTTGAGAGGCGCTGCCATGGATGGCGTCGATGTCCGGTTGCTCGTTCCCGGATCGAGCGGTGACCTCAAGTTTCTCCGGCCCATCTCACGCGCCGGTTATCGCCCTCTGCTGGAGGCAGGGGTGCGCGTATTCGAATGGAATGGATCGATGTTGCATGCCAAGACAGCCGTCGCGGATGGCCGCTGGTCACGTGTCGGCTCAAGTAACCTCAATATGGCCAGCTGGCTCGGCAATTGGGAGTTGGATGTGACGGTGGAAAACCCAGGTTTTGCACATGAAATGGAGCAAATGTATTTAAACGATCTGGATAACGCCACGGAAATCGTACTCAGTGAAAAAAACCGCGTTCGTCCTGTAGTGCAGCCGGAACCAGCGCGGTCTCCGTACAGGAATCTCGGTCACCGCAAGGAAGGCAGCGCCGGCAGACTTACCGCAGGCGCAATCCGCGTCGGCAATACAGTGGGGGCTGCCATCACCAGCCGGCTTGTCCTCGGCGCGGCCGAAGCCAAAATCATGTTATTCGGCGGTGTGGCGCTATTGAGTCTGACCATGCTCGCGCTGATTGAGCCGATGCTCCTGATAGTCCCTTTCTGCCTGATTGCAGGCTGGATCGGTGTTTCTCTATTGATCAAAGCCTACCATCTGCATCGAAGCGGGCCAAAAGGGATGGTATCTACCAGAACTGCGAACGAGACGAATAAGGTAATCGAGATTCCCCTCCTGCTGCGCGATGGAATGAACGGGCAGCCGGGAGAGGTTCACAGGGGATCAGCGAGCGACCCGCCTCATGCACAGGCCGCTTCGAAACCTCGTGATGCAGCAGGTGGATCCTGAACTCTCCCGGAACCCCGGATATAACGCCTTTATAGGCGCGCATCATGGCTCATGGTCAGCCATGTTTACCCGTTGCCGCCTGATGATCTCGTTTATCAATTGCTGGAATTGTCCCCGCGCTTCATGTTTGATGAATACATTCCCCAGTAGGGGAGGCACCCACATACCTGGAATAAAAACCGCGTGGTAAGTAATGCGCGTACGCTTTCCCTCCGGCGATAGCTGTGTCGTCTCTTCCATTTTTCGCATGCTCCCGCTGATCATGCGTTCCTGAATTTTTTTCAGGGGAATCAAATGAATCTCACGTACCGACTCAAACGAAAACGACAGAACACCATATTTCGAAATGCCTTTTTGCCGGACGTACAGATTGTTGCCCTTCCTGCCTGTAATTTTGCTGGACAGAACACCTGAATTGAAACTGGGTATGTTCTCGAAATCAGTCAACACGGCCCAGGCCTGCCGAGGCGCGACCGGAACAACAAATGCCGCCTCCACGGTAATCTGCTCACCGTCATTCGATACTTCAACCTGGATATCATCGTTGTAAGGCACTGTGTCCCGCTTGGCGAGGAGCGGGACAGGTACTTTCTCGTTCCCTGACTGTTTTCCGTCTTCAGCCAGAACTGTATTACCCAGGAACAGGTTGAGAAAAACAGCGAACGTAATGTGGAGCCGCTTCATAGGGATTGATCCCATTTCAGATGCGTCTTCTCAAACACCTCGGATTCCACCGGAAATAGCTTCCCGGGTTCAGGATTATACGACTAGAATTACCGATTTTCGTGATGGATCATTTTTACCGCCCGATAACTCGACTGTGCCTTTCCGCGACAAATCCACTTGATCTGTAATTGAACCTAAATCCGGCAGCTGACCGCTCGTTTTTCAATTTACTGTTATGATTCACAAAGATTTTTCGCGATACTTGACGTTCACCTAGCTGGTAAATGCGCTACGGGGCAAATTCAGGTTGAAAACAATGATGAGGCGACACGGGTTATCATAGCGCAACGCCAACCGAGGAGATGCCGATGGGATTATTTCATTTCGACGACAGTCCGGCGCAAGAATCCGGCGCGCGCAAGCCCGTGCAAAGCCCGCTGACGCTGATCATGACCATCCGCTCCCCGGAAGACTTCGAAGCACTCAACGCGCGCATCCATGAAATTCAGTCGCTTCCGCCGGAACAAAATCCGATCTGGATTGCTCTCGACAAACTCGGGATCGTACATTTCGCACGCTTCGTTTTTCTGGAAAACAACACCAAACTGGCGATAATCACGACATACGATGGCTCTTTCGACGATTACCTCAATGAATTCATCGACGAAATCGGAGATATTTTCAACGCGTTGCTTCAGCATATGCAGGATGCGCCGCCCTTGCCGGTTCAACGCAATCGCGAAGCGTTCTCCCGATACGTGCTAGCCAACGACCTAGGGGGGGTCGAACCGTTCTACAGCGCATATCCGCGCGCGACCGTGCTGGATATCCGGGCCGCTCTCAACAGTGATTGACTTGGCCGGGCTGATTCAACCGGCCCGACACGCACATGCCTGATCTACCGCATGCCGATATTCAGGGCTTTATCCTGCGCACCTATGCCATGCCGGTCCTGCGCGTATTTGCCTTGAAAATTGATCAGCCACTGGAAGCACGGCAATTTCTAGGCAAACTGGTTGACGGCGGCGGTACGCCCCAGCTCGCAACCGCTATCGACTGGACAGTGAAGCCCTCCTATTGCCTGAACGTCGGACTCACGTATGACGGGCTTGCCGCGCTCGGGCTTCCAGCCGCCTCTCTCGCTACCTTTTCCGATGAATTCGCCGCGGGCGCAGCCGCCCGCGCCGAACGGATCGGAGATACGGGAGAAAGCAGACCGGAAAACTGGAAAGGCCGGTTCGCGAGCCCGGATGTTCACGTATTGCTGTTTCTCTTCGCCCAATCAGACGACATCCTGGAGCAGATAACGGATGAGATACGGGCAACGTACACTTGCGATGAAGCCATGTCCGATCTCTCGATGCACGATGCGCGCAGCCTGCCTGACAACAAGGCGCACTTCGGCTATCGCGACGGCTTCGCCCAGCCTACCATTGATGGAGGACTTCCCCCGTTGATGCCGGATGCGCTGCCTAGAACACCCCCGGGAGAGTTTCTGCTCGGTTATCCAAGCCAGTATGTGGACTTTGCCTATCCGGTACCGCAACCGGAATCCCTGGGGCGGAATGGGAGCTTCGTGGCATTTCGCATACTGGCCCAGGATTGCGCCGGCTTCGAACAATTTCTCACGCAAGCCGCTCACGATACCGGCCTCGACCGGGAACTGATCGCCGCCAAGCTTTGCGGCCGCTGGCGCAATGGCGTTCCCCTCTCCCTTTCGCCGCATACTTCCGGCGAAGAGATTCCTTTGGAACAACGCAACCTTTTCGACTATGTTCCGAGCAGCAGCGTATCCGACGCTTTCGACGATACGCGCGGATACCGGTGTCCGCCAAGTTCGCATATCCGGCGCATGAATCCGCGCAGCGCCGTTGTAGCGGGGGGCGGAGGCTTGAAGCACCGCATTATCCGTCGCGGGCTTCCCTATGGTCCTCCCTACGATCCGGCCAGCCCCGATGATGGCATCGAGCGAGGCTTGCTCGGCCTGTTCATCGGGGTAAGTCTCAAAGATCAGTTCGAATTCCTGATGTCCGAATGGGCCAACAAAGGGAGCTTCGCACCCGGACTGCGCGATACCAGGGATCCCATCATTGGCGATAATTCGCGCCCTGGCGCGGCTTTTCTTATCCCTGTGGAAGGCCGGAAGCATCCTATCGAACTTTCCGGGCTATCACGGTTCGTCACATGCCGCGGCGCAGCATATTGCTTTCTTCCGAGCGCCACTGCCCTGCGCTATATTTCTTCCCTGCCTTAGCGTTTTTGTGATGCCGCCGGGCAGGCCAGGAAAATGTCTGACTACACTCCGTGCGCGCCTAAAGAAACGTGAAAACGTGACACAGATTTGATCCTCCATTTGCTATCCGATTCGAAATATCCCAAATCGCCACGATGAATGCCGCGATCGGGATGCATACATCATGTTTCGGTAGTTATTAAAAAACTTCACTCAATATCAAGGAGCTCCTGATGACACAAACCGGTATTTCCAATGACCTGACGGTTGGCTTGGCAGCTGTTCTGGCGTTTATTTGCATGCTCTCTCCCTCCGTAGCGAAAGCCGAACTCATCGGTGAAGTGGATACCGCGTTTCGCTGGCTGGGGAGGGATGATCGAGTGGTCATCGAGGCGTACGATGATCCCAAGGTGCACGGCGTGACCTGTTTCGTTTCCCGCGCGAGGACCGGGGGCCTGAAAGGCACGGTAGGTCTTGCAGAGGACAGAGCGGAGGCATCCATTGCGTGCCGGCAGGTGGGTGAAGCGATCCGTTTTGCCGAAAAGCTGCCGCAGCAGGAAGATGTATTCACCGAAAGGATGTCGATACTGTTCAAACGGCTGCATATTGTCCGCGTGGTGGATTCCAGGCGTAATGCGCTGATCTATCTGACTTACTCGGACAAGCTGATAGAAGGAAGTCCACAAAACAGCATTACCGCCGTACCCGTTCCGCATGGAACGGTCATTCCGACCCGATGATGCGATAACAGCACCAGCACGGGCTGCCCTGCGCGAATCTGGCAAGGTGGAATCAGCATTCCTGAATGAGAATCATTAACTTACGTACGCTACCGTACGGACCCACGCAGGACAAGTTCATATACTTTATTCGTGCCTGCCTCATCCAAGCCCGCGCCAAGCCCGCGCAACAAAGACCCATACAGAGACAGAGAGAGACAGCGCCGGTTAGGCACGGATTTTGTCCGCATGATTTTGCACCCGCTCAGCGGGACAGCCGGCCGTTACTATCGCGGGTGCAACCGGTAAGTGATCACAACCGATAACCTGAAGGAGGAACTCAGATGGAAACAATTCTTGGCAAATCGCGATCGAACCTGACCGTCGCCACACTGATGGCCGGCATGCTGGCTATAGGCGCAGGGATAGCGAATGCCGGTGAAATCAAGGTCAACCTGAGCGGCGACCAGGAGGTGCCACCCGTTCAAACCTCCGCGTCCGGCAGCGGCATGATCATGGTGGAAGACGATAAATCGATCAAGGGCACGATAACCACCTCCAATCTGAAGGGTACGGGTGCTCATATTCATGAGGGCGCACCCGGCAAGAATGGACCGGATATCATCACACTCAAGAAAACATCCGATAACGAGTGGTCCGTTCCCGCTGATGCGAAGTTGACCGATGCGCAATACGATGCCTTCAAGGCTGGGCAACTTTACGTCAACGTTCATAGCGACGCCAATAAAGCCGGAGAAATTCGAGGTCAACTGAAACGCTGACCCGTATGAATCAGGGGGATCTGCTCCATTGACGGGCTGACGGCAAAAAATCTGCATCCCCGCTGCGGGCTGCGAGTGGGAGCAATCCCATCGTTTCAATTCCATTGAAAAAGCCATGACCAAGTATTTTCGCAATGGGCCGGGCCACACCGGACCCCGATATCGTGCCGCACGTTCCCCTGCCAAGCCTGCGCAAGAGCTTCTGCATCCGGTCGATCCAGGAAGTTCAGAAAAGCAGGACGATCACAGGCCATTTCACCTTCCCTCGCGCAGACGTTCTGTAACGGGTCGCAGCGATGTCCCGCAAATCTGACTCGATCGCAGGACTGGATTTATCCCACGTCAGTGCATACCCTCGCGGCTTTTGTCGATTTGCTCCGCCGTGACAAGGCTTGCGCCGTTTCCCCACGCGTTGCGAATGTATGACAGGACGAGCGCCACTTCGGCATCATTCAATACCTGCGCAAACGGCGGCATGCCGTACGGAAACGGGTTGCCTGAGGTGGACGGCGGATAACCGCCATTGAGGATGCTGCGGATCGCGTTGACGGGAGGTGTCATGGTAACGCCGCGATTGCCCGCCAAAGGCGGATAAACGCCGGGAGCACCCTGGCCAGAGGCCCCATGGCAATCCTCGCAATGCTCCTTGTAAATCTTTGCCCCTTGCTGAAGCCAGTCGCGCACCTGCTCCGAAAGAGCGGGAGCGGTGGAGCCGGATGCATCCGCTCGAGTTAGCGGCATGAATTTGCTCGGCCTGGCCGTTTTGTTGTCGGACAGGGATTTCAGGTAAACCGCCATCGCCCGCGCATCTTCCTTCGTCAGATACTGGAGGCTGTGCCCGATGACTTCAGCCATGGGACCCGATGTGGTCGCTCGCGCAGAAACACCCGTCGTAAGCAATTGCACGATTTCCTCGATCCGCCACTCGGCGGTGCCTGCTTCCTGACTCGATGTCAGAGAAGGCGCATACCAGTTCGAGCCCATGATCTGCCCCCCTCCCAGAGTCTCACCGCCTGCGGCGCCCCAGGCGCCGGTGATCGGGTTTCTTTCTTCGTGGCAGGCACTGCAGTGTCCCAGCCCTTGCACCAGATAAGCACCGCGATTCCACTCAGCGCTTTTTCCGGGCTGCGGCTGGTATATGCCCGGTTTGAAATAGACGGAGCGCCACAGGCTTAACAGTGGCTGCAGATTGTAGGGCGGCTTGATCTGGTTCGGCGGATTGTTTTGCGCAACAGGCCGAAGAGCTTGAAGATGGGTGAAAATCGCGTCGGAATCCTCGCGCGTGACTTTGGTGTATTCGGTATAAGGAAAAGCCGGATACAGGGGCCGGCCATCGCGCGACTTGCCTTCATGCATGGCCTTCCAGAAATCATCGGCACTCCATTTGCCGATGCCGGTTGCCTTGTCAGGTGTAATGTTAGGTGTAACGAACGTGCCGAATGGCGTCGAAAGGCTTCGGCCGCCAGCGTAGGGCCGGCCGTCCTGAGCCGTATGGCACCCCATGCAATTACCCACGCGTGCGAGATACTCGCCACGGGCCTTGAGCGAGTTCGGGGCAGCTGCCTTCGCCGTTGCCTTGGCATCTGGTTTCGCAGTCGCCGCCCTTTCCCGCATGGCGGATGCTTCGGAGAGTTCAAGCGAAGCGCCCTGGAATACCAATAAAAAAGAACCTGCGGCGAGGAGGCTTCGTTTCATGGGAGCGTTCCGGATAATTGGCCGAGCCCGCAGCGCCCCGACATCTCCGCGGAAAGTGCGACGCCGGGTCCCGTACCGGCCGGAACCGGCTGGGCGGCAAGCCATGCCGCGACCGCATTGGCCTCTTCGGCAGTCAACTGCTTTGCGATTTCGGACATGCAATCCGCGGATTGACGGCGCATCAACCCTCCGCTGCGCCAGGCGCCGAACTGGGCAATCATGTAGGCACGCGGCAGGCCCAGCAATCCTGGTATGAAGGCCTTGGTCCCCATGAGTTCCTTGCCGTGACATTCCCTGCATGCCGGAATTTTGCGCGCCGGATCCCCGTGGTCAATCAGTTTGAGCGCCAGTTTTATCTCCGCCGGACTCGAAACCATGCGTTCGGGTGGCGGATAAGGTTGTTTGAGCGCAGAAAAATACTGCGCCATTTGCATAAGATACTGGTCCGACAGATTCTCCAGCAACACGGCCATGGGCCGGTAATAGCGCCGGCCGTCGCGAAAATTGCGCAACTGATTGAAAAGATAGCCTTCCGGCTTCCCGGCGATGCGGGGGTAATAGGCATCCCTGCCAGTCATGGCGGCTGCACCGGCGGCATCGGCCTTGCTTTCCCCGTGGCAGATGGTGCAAGGCTTCATTCGCTCCGCCATGGTATCCGGCACATCAATCGGTGCAGCCGATGCGGCACCAACGGTTGCATTGGCCGTAGAAAAACCGGCGGCGCATATCAATGCGGCAATGAAAAGTCTCGTCATGGGTTGCGATTCGTTCCTTGGAATTACGCTGATGAGGCCCGATAGTCCACCGAAGTTACCGAGGCAGCCATAGGCTCAACCATAGGCTGCCTGAAGACGGCCAGGTCACAGGCCGAGCATGCAATCCATGCCGCGCGGGGAATTACCGTCACCGTGGAATCTGATCCCGGATCGATCAAAAAAATCCCCGAATTTCCCCGAAATCGTTCATGCGTTGCGCACGGGAAATCATAAAACCCGATACGGACGTAACGAATCCAGCTCTACTATACCAAAAGTGCAAGTGTACCCGAAGTGCTGCCTGAGGGCCTATGGAGCAGTCGCGTCCGCGCGGAACTAGTTCAGGGATTCACCAAACTTCCGTCATCGGATACACTGACCGGGTGGCTGTCATCCCGGGGATTTCCCAATGGATCTGTCGGCACCATCTGCTGGGTGAACGCCGTAAAGTATGCGGCCAGCTCGGGTTGACCCAGGTCAACGATTACGGCGCCATCCTGCCAGACATCGTTATGATCATTGCGGTCGTCCACGCCGTCATTCAGAAAGGGCGCGCGAGATCCCTGGTTCATATGGACGTCATGCACACCGACGCCATCGATATACTTGCGGCCGAATACATAAACATCGAGGTTGTTGGCACGGGCCTTGCGAAGCAGGCGCAACAGTGATGCCACCGGCTCAACCTGATCGCTTCCGTCCATGACGTCGCTGTTTCGCCAGGCACCCGTTTCGCTCAAGACATCGCTGCGGAGAAAGTCGAGTGCGGGCAGCCTTGCAGTCCCCGTCATGTCTGTAAAACCCGAATCCGCAGATTTCAAGACATTTATGATCTGATGATGGAAATCAAAAATCAGCTTGTACTGGAGCAGGTCATCGGAGTCATTCGTACCGACGTTGATGGCGCTGTCCCATTGTTCGGTGGATCCATCCGACGCGGTGACCTCGAGGGCCGTATGGAGATGGTACTGGATTTCATTCTTGTGCCGGCTCGATTTGAGGGCGGGATCCGAAACAATTTTGCACTTTACAAATCCATAGGTATGCGCCATGTCATCTCCTTCCCGGGCATGTTTACTCTACTGAAGAAACTAAAACACGAATAGCTGTCTCAGGAAACCGGAATGAGACTGCTGCTGTCTCCCGGCAGCAGCATTTGCGGAACCTGTTCGAAGCTCCAGCGGTCTGCGGCAGAGCCCCGGTCAAACACCCAGACGAGATCAAAGCGATCCTCCGGCCACGTCTGCGGGCAGGTCTTGCTATCGCCTGTAATCTGATTCGCAATCGCCGGAATAGCCTCATGCTCCCATGCGATCAGGGTGCTGCCGCTTTTCGAAATCGCATCGGCTGCGAGCAGACCCTCCTCGCCTTTGGTGTGACTCAAATCCAACTTTTGTCCGAGAAAATCCGCAAGTGCGAGAACCGTATGCTGCGGCCGCAAACTCTTGCTATGTTTGGCAGTTCCGGACGCGAAGATTATATCGGGTGTCGCCAATAACGGGCTGGCGAACGATCCCCCGAGAGGGGCAAAGAGGCGGATCAGTGCGCCGGAGCGTTGCCAGCCGCGAACAGTAAGCTCCTCGGGATCCTGCAAACCAGCCTGCGATACGCCCGCGACGGATCCGTCATCAGCAGGTTTCTCGGCATGCCGGATAATCATGATTTTCGAAGCGGACATATCGAGTCCCCGTATAGGTGAATGCCAATGTCGGATGTAAACCAGATCT
>DASVYI010000154.1:0-10556 GCA_036392275.1 Nitrosospira sp.
GTCGCGCAGGAGGCGTCCGTGCTCGTCGGTATGGGTATCAGCCGTTATTTCTTCATCTTCGCTGCCGGATGCACCGCCGCGGAAAGTCGACACTTCGACCGTCTCGGCTCCGCACATGACGTGTACCAGCCGGAAACGGCGTCCGATAATGCGCGACCGGCGGAAAATTTCGCGCACTTCCTCGGGCGTTGCATTCGTCGCGACATCGAAATCCTTGGGCTCCAGTCCCAGAATCAAATCGCGCGCCGCACCGCCTACGATAAAAGCGGAATATCCTGCCTCCTGCAAACCCGAAGTAACTTTCAACGCGCATGCGTTGATGTGGTCGCGCGAGATGCCATGCTGTTCACGAGGGATGATATGCAATCCCGAAGAAGGGGGGGGCGCGGGGGGAGCGGAAGCGGGTGCGTTGTGGTTGAAAACGCGGCGAAGAAGTTTACGGATCATTACGGGCGGTAAGTGGTACCAAGCTCAGGATTATACACTTGGCTCGCTCGCCAGTATGAAATGGCACGCGTTCCCCGCCTCGATATCATCCATATTGCACTGGTAGAGCGCTGCGAGATTGGCTCGGTTGAGTACTTGCGCGGTGGTCCCGGCCATCGTCCTGCCGTTGTCGAACAGCATGAGAACATGATCGCAAAAACGGCTGGCCCAGCCAATCTCGTGCAGCACCATTACAACCGCCTTTCCCTGCCTGGCTAATTCCCTGAACAGTATCATGACCGCGAGCTGGTGGCGCAAATCGAGATGCTGGAGCGGTTCATCCATCAAATAGTAAAGCGGCGATTGTGCGAGCAGCAGGGCAATGCGCGCACGCTGGCGTTCGCCGCCGGATAGCGTGGCCAGGGAGCGATGGACAAGGCCGGTCATTTCCATCTGCTCGATAGCTCGAGCAGCCGCATCGTGGTCGGCGGCTTGCCAGCCGAACATGTTTTTGCCATGGGGATGGCGGCCCAGCAACACATAATCGTGCACGGTCCCCCAGAACTCGCCCGGCTCTTCCTGCAACAGAATGCCCAGATTGCGCGAGAGCTCGCGCCGGGGCCAGGCATGTGGCGCTCTTCCCGCCACGGTCACCGGTGAGCCGCTATCGCCGGCTACGCCTGTTACATGATGCAAGCCTCCCAGTGTGTGCAACAACGTCGTCTTTCCGCAGCCATTCTGGCCGAGTATGGCCCAGCACTGACCCCCGCCGACTGTGAGGCTCAAGTCACGGCACAGCATTTTGCCGGGATATTTCAGGGTCAGATTGTGGGTTTGTAATGCCATCAAGTAAAGTCGTATGGGTCTCGTCAAACAGGTTTGCAACCGGTTGCAACCGGCTTGAAACCGGCCCGGCGGATTTCCCGGCGGGCCTGAATGAATTCTTATACTTGCAGGTACTCGCTTTTGCTTCCCAGCCATCGCTCGAGGTGGCGTTTTGCCGACTCGGGATAATTGCACAATAACTCCTCCGCAACGCCGCGGGCGGCATCGAGTAAATCCATATCCTGTTCCAGGTCGGCGAAACGCAGCATGGGTGCGCCGCTCTGCCGCGCGCCCAGGAACTCGCCCGGGCCGCGGAGGCGCAAATCCTGGCGGGCAATTTCAAAGCCATCGGTATGTTCAAAAATAATCCTGAGCCGCTCCCGGGCGGTCGCGGACAGGGGTTGTTGATACAGCAATATGCATGTCCCTCCTGCCCCGCCGCGGCCTACACGGCCCCGCAACTGATGCAATTGTGCCAGCCCCATGCGTTCGGCATGCTCGATCACCATTAGCGAAGCATTGGGCACGTCCACACCCACCTCGATGACCGTGGTTGCCACCAATAGCTGAATTTCACCTCGCGTGAATGATTCCATTACGGCGGATTTTTCCGGAGATGGAAGCCGTCCATGCACCAGACCGATCTGTAACTCCGGCAAAATCAGATCCAGCTTTTCCTTTGTCTCCAGCGCGGTTTTCAATTGCAGGGCTTCGGATTCTTCAATGAGCGGGCACACCCAATAGACCTGTCTCCCGGTTCGGCAAACATCCCGGATGCGAGCGATGACTTCATCGCGGCGAGTGTCCGCAACCAGCTTGGTAACCACAGGGGCTCGGCCGGGGGGCAATTCGTCTATGACCGATACGTCGAGATCGGCGTAATAGCTCATTGAAAGCGTGCGCGGAATGGGCGTTGCGCTCATCATCAATTGATGGGGCATCTCGGCGGTCCGGGCGCCTTTCTTCCTCAACGACAGGCGCTGGTGTACGCCAAACCGGTGCTGCTCGTCAACGATGACAAGACCCAGTCTGTTGAATTCCACCTGCTCCTGAAATAATGCATGGGTGCCGATAGCGAGCATCGCATTCCCTTCAGCAATGCTGGCGAGCATGGCTTCCCGCTGTTTCTTTTTCTGCTTGCCGGATACCCAGGCAATGGTCGCGCCGAGGGGAGCAAGCAGCGGAGCAAGCCAGGCAGACAGCTTTTGATAGTGCTGCTCGGCCAGAATCTCGGTGGGAGCCATCAGTGCGGCCTGGTAACCATTCTCGATGGCCTGCAACACGGCCAATGCCGCAACAACGGTTTTCCCGCTTCCCACGTCGCCCTGCAACAGGCGTTGCATCGGATAGGCTGCCGCCAGGTCACGGCTGATTTCAAGGGCGGCCCTCTTCTGGCCGCCGGTAAGTTCAAAAGACAGTGATTTCAGAAGAATATGGGTTAATTTATTTTTTGCTGTCAGGATAGGCGCGCTGCCGCTGCGGCGGCGGCGGTAATGCGCTCGCATGGAGAGTTGTTGCGCCACCAGTTCGTCAAACTTGATCCGGCGCCAGGCAGGATGGGTACGCTGCTCCAGCAAGGCGGCCGGTGTGTCCGGTGACGGCTGATGCAGAAACAGTATGCTGCTTCTGAAACCGGGAAGTCCCAGTTTTTTCAGAATCGTATCAGGCAGCGTCTCGGCAAGAAAACCCTGCCGGTCATCATTGCCGGAGATCTGCCCCAGCATGCCGTGGATCAGTTTACGTATCGTGCCCGAGGACAGTCCCGCAGTCGTTGGGTAAACCGGTGTCAATGCGTCGGCCAATGGTTCATCTTCGGGAACGATGCGGCATTTTGGATGAACCATTTCGGTCCCGAAAAAACCGGGTCGCGCCTCGCCCAGCAGCCGTACCCGTTTTCCCGTGGAATACGCTTTGACCTGGCTGCCGTAAAAATTGAGGAAGCGCATGAAGAGGATGCCGCTGCCGTCTTCCACCTGGCATACGAGCTGCCGCCGCGGACGATAGACGATTTCGCTATGGGAAATGATACCCTCGATCTGCACCATCCTGCTTGCGGGTACATCGCTGATCGGATAAAGATGCGTTTCATCTTCATAACGCAGCGGCAAATGCATCACCAGGCCGAATTCATCCGTGATGCCGAGCTTGATGAGTTTCTGCTCTATCGCCTTGCTGACAGGAAATGGCGCGGAAGGTGGCATTGGGCCATCGGGAGGTGGAAGTGTATCGTCGTATTGTCCCGCCGTTCACTCCGCCAGCACCAGCACCGCATCAACCTCCACCTGCGCCCCACGCGGCAGGGCGGCGACACCTATCGCCGCTCGTGCGGGATATGGCGCAGCGAAATGTGTTGCCATGATCCCGTTCACTTTTTCAAAGTTTGAAAGATCGGTCAGATAGACATTCAATTTGACTATATCGCCCAGGCTGCCGCCGCTCGCTTCAGCCACCGCCTTGAGATTCGAAAACACCTGCTGTGCCTGTTCCTCGACGCCTGCCGGCATTTGCATCGTGGCGGGATTCAGGCCGATCTGGCCCGACAGATAAACCGTGGCTCCTCCACTGACGCGTATTGCCTGGGAATACGGGCCGATGGGCCGGGGCGCGTCATTCGTCTGGATTACGTTTTTTTTCATTTGATCTCCTGGGTTATTATGGACGCTGGCAGACATCATTCAGGTTCGGCAAATTGGGAAACAATGAAGATGTCCTTTGCGATATGATGAAGGTAACTCTGGCATATTTCAACCGTTAATCCCCCAGAGTGTTGATCCCAAGCCTGGACCGGCAATCCATTCCGCGGAAGCTTTGGGATTTTTGAATCGCAGGCATATCCATCAAACTCCTTCCATCGACTGAGCCATCAATTCCTGTAAAACTGATTGCTGAACCAACTGATTGCGGAATCTAGGAGCTGGAATGATGCATGAATAATCCCGAAAACAGCTAATAACCATGCAGAAACTGATTATCCGCGGCGGCATGCCCCTTTTTGGCGAAGTCCGCATTTCCGGAGCGAAAAATGCGGCGCTTCCCATCCTGTGCGCCGCCTTGCTTACCCCCGAAACGCTCACCATCGATAACGTCCCGTATCTTAACGATGTCACGACGATGTTGAGTCTTCTTCGACAAATGGGGATAAATATCTCGGTCGATGGTAAAAGAACGGAACTGACCGCGGCGCATCTTTCCCACCTCGTAGCGCCTTACGAGATGGTAAAAACCATGCGTGCGGCAATTCTGGTGCTGGGACCGATGCTGGCTCGCGCCGGTGAAGCAAAGGTGTCCCTGCCGGGCGGCTGCGCCATCGGGCTGAGGCCGGTCGATCAGCACATCAAGGGCCTGCAGGCGATGGGCGCGGAGATCGACCTCGAGCACGGTTACATCCATGCCAGGGCAAAACGCTTGAATGGCGCACACATCGTCATGGATATCGTGACGGTTACCGGTACCGAAAATCTGATGATGGCGGCAACGCTGGCCGACGGGATAACGGTATTGGAAAATGCGGCACGTGAGCCTGAAGTGTCGGATCTGGCAAACTGTCTCATTTCGATGGGGGCAAAGATCAGCGGCGTGGGTACCGATATCATAACGATCGAGGGGGTTGAGGCATTGCATGGCGCTGAGTACCGGGTTATGCCCGACCGGATCGAGACCGGAACATTTCTGGTCGCGGCTGCTGCCAGCGGAGGGGAAATCCGGCTCAAGGAAACGCGTACCGATACCCTCGATTCGGTACTCGACAAACTGATGGAAGCGGGCGCGGCAATCGAGTCCGGCAAAGACTGGATACACCTGAAAATGAATAATCCGTTGAAATCCGTGAATCTGCGGACCGCGCCCTATCCGGCTTTTCCCACCGACATGCAGGCCCAATTCATGGTATTGAACAGCATCGCGGCGGGAACCGCGATCATTACCGAGACCATATTCGAAAATCGCTTCATGCATGTCCAGGAACTCAAACGCATGAATGCCGACATCAAGGTGGAGGGTAACACCGCTGTGGTGTGCGGCGTGGCCGGTCTGGATGGCGCCAATGTCATGGCGACAGACCTGCGTGCCTCCGCCAGCCTGGTGCTCGCCGGACTGATTGCCAGAGGGGAAACCATCATCGACCGCATCTATCATCTCGACCGCGGCTACGAGCATATCGAGCACAAGCTGTCGCTGCTGGGCGCAAGCATCAGGCGGATGAACTGATAACTAATTTCTTCACCTTATGCCATTATTGATGTGGCATATAGCGGCATAACATAAACGTCATACCGGAGAGTATGTATCATCATAGTGACGTCATACCCGCGGAAGCGGGTATCCAGGTCTTCAACGTGAAGCACGCCGGAGTTCAAATCCATGGATTTCCGCTTTCGCGGAAATGACGGGTACGGGATAACCTGAAGGATATGAAATCAGGGAAGGGTCGTAGCAACACGAAATCCCAGGTAACGCATCCGCTTGCCGGTATCGAACCAGTTGCACATCCCCGCGCGCATGTCCTGTGGCCTGTGGTTCCACGAGCCGCCACACAGCAGGCGTTTTGCGCAATTGCCTTTCCAGCAGGTGTCCGTCCACTGCCATATATTGCCCATGGTATCGTATAACCCATATGCATTGGGCTTGAAACTGCCCACCGGCGCGGTTTTCCTGTTATCCCATTCGCTTCCGCATCCGTCGCAGTTGGCGTGATTGCGTCCTACGTCGTTGCCCCAGTAATAATCGGTGGTAGTGCCGGCCCGGGCGGCGATCTCCCATTCGGCCTCGGTGGGAAGGCGGTAGGTATTGCCGCTTTTTCGCGACAGCCACTGAATGAAGGCTTGCGCGTCGTCCCAGTTCACGTTCACCACGGGCCGATTACCGCGCCCCCAGCCATTATCCGATGGCTGATATCCGCCGCAGCCGCCATCCGCCACACAGGCATCCCACTCCCTAAAAGTTACCGAGTATTTTCCGATGGCAAACTTATTGCCTGGGATGGACACCATTTCGGGGCAGTCTGCGCATGCTTTGGCGTCGTTTTTCCCGGAGGCGAATATTTCAGCAGGTGCGGCAAGGATAAAGAGAGAGGCAAGCAGGGATGCGAAATAAGACAGTTTCATGAATGCTCAAAACCTAATGAATTTGACGAGTGACGCCATCTGTCAATGCTCAGCTTGCAGCGGCAAACCGGATGATAACAGACCGCTCAGGCCATATGAGGCCGTATGAGCCGGATATATAGTTAGCGGAGAGCTGGACAGTATCAAGAGCGCGGTTTCAGCGCGGCCATCTGCCTCCCTGTGGTGAGCCATCCATCTCAACCATATTGGATTTTTATTCATGTTTGCCCGATCGGCCGGCCGGGCAAGGCAGAAAAATTTTCCGGTCCTGCCACATGCCGGCGACTGCGTGCGCTAGCGTACCGAACCTCTTCTTTTGGTGGTGCTACTATTTACGCGCAGCAATATCGCTGAGCTGACAGAGGAGTGGGAAGCCATGACACGTTTAATAATAACTGCAAAATCATTAGTGCTGGCTAGCACGTTGGTTTTTACTATGACCGGCGCAGGATTGGTTCATACAGCGGGGGCAGCGGAGCGTGACATACCGGATGAGATATCGCCGACCGATGTGGGCGTAAGGGACACAGATGCAAAGGGCCAAGACAGAAGCATAAAAGAGAGGTTACATATGAAGGAAGGCAAGAAAGAAAAGAAAGAAGGTAAGAAAGAAGATATGAGTTCAACCAGTACCAAAAAACCGGACAATTCGAGATACAGTACGGACGGGATTGAGCGATATGAAGATGAAGGATATGGCGGCACAGGCCCCAAGCGCGAAGGCCGCTATTAGGGCCTGTTAACACTTATTTCACGCTCGCGACGGCAACGGATTTCGTCCAGCGAAAGGCACGAGTCGCGCGGCAGAGTGGGCCTCTGTAAGCGGCGAGTAACGAAGGGCTGGACGAAATCCGTCCCGTCCCTTCGGGTTGCGTACGGAAAACGCGGGTGCCGCGTTGCAAAGCTTGGCCATAACCCACTATGGCCTGCGCTTCGCGCCTTGCCCCCGCGTTTTTCGTGCAGCAACGCGGGCGACGAAATAAGTGTTAACAGGCCCCAGAGAACCAAGGCCGGATAAAGCCCATTGTCGAGTTGGCCGGCCTACGGGATATGTGCCGATGAGTCATCTCGCCGGTTAACCCAACGCGGCCAACTCAGCGGTTAATCGGCTTATACCTGATCCGTTTGGGCTTTGCGCCCTCCTCACCGAGGCGCTTGCGCTTGTCGGCTTCGTACTCCTGATAATTTCCGTCAAAGAAGGCGACTTGAGAATTGCCCTCGAAAGAAAGGATATGGGTGGCAATGCGGTCGAGAAACCAGCGATCGTGCGAGATGACCAGTACGCAACCGGCGAACTCCAGCAAAGCATCTTCCAGTGCGCGCAGGGTTTCCACATCCAGGTCATTGGAAGGTTCATCGAGCAACAAAACGTTGCCGCCCGAAATGAGCATTTTTGCAAGATGAAGCCGCCCGCGTTCACCCCCCGAAAGGTTGCCGACGATCTTCTGCTGATCCGATCCCTTGAAGTTGAAGCGGCCAAGATAAGCGCGCGCGGGCGTTTCGTACCTTCCGACGGTAAGAATATCGTGGCCGCCTGAAATCGTATCGAACACCGTTTTGCCGCCTTCCAGGGCCTCGCGCGATTGATCCACGTGCGCGATCTTGACCGTCGTGCCGATTGCTATTTCGCCGGAGTCCGGCTGTTCCTTTCCCGTGATCATGCGAAACAGCGTGGACTTGCCCGCCCCGTTGGGACCAATAATGCCGACAATGGCGCCGGGCGGCACCTTGAAGCTCAAGTTATCGATCAGCAGCCGATCGCCGTAGGCTTTGGAAACGTTTTTGAACTCGATGACTTCGTTGCCCAGCCTGTCCGCAACCGGAATGAATATCTCCTGCGTCTCATTGCGCTTCTGATATTCCTGGGAATTGAGCTCTTCAAAGCGCGCGATTCGCGCCTTGGATTTGGCCTGGCGCCCCTTGGGATTCTGCCGCACCCATTCCAGTTCTTTTTTCAGCGCCTTCTGGCGCGCCGACTCGGTCGACTCTTCCTGTTTCAGACGGTTTTCCTTCTGCTCCAGCCAGGAACTGTAATTTCCTTTCCACGGGATACCATGACCGCGGTCAAGCTCCAGGATCCACTCCGCAGCATTATCGAGAAAATAACGGTCGTGCGTGACGGCTACGACAGTGCCGGGAAAGCGGGTGAGAAACTGTTCCAGCCATTCCACCGACTCGGCATCCAGGTGGTTGGTGGGTTCATCCAGCAAGAGCATGTCGGGTTTCGAGAGCAGCAGCTTGCACAGCGCCACCCGGCGTTTTTCGCCACCGGACAGATTCTTGATGACGGCATCCCATTCAGGCAGACGTAAAGCATCGGCGGCGATTTCCATCTGTTGACCGGTATCTGCGCCGCTTGTGGCAATGATGGCTTCGAGCCGGCTTTGCTCGGTGGCCAGGGCATCGAAGTCGGCATCCGGCTCAGCATAAGCGGCGTAGATCTCGTCCAGCCTCTGCTGCGCGCTGAATAACTCACCCAGCCCTTCCTGCACCGCGTCACGGACGGTCTGCTCGGGATTGAGCTGCGGTTCCTGCGGAAGATAGCCGATATTGAGATTGGGCATCGCCGTCACCTCGCCCTCGATATCCTTGTCCACTCCCGCCATGATTTTCAGGACAGTGGATTTACCCGAGCCGTTCAGGCCCAACAGACCGATCTTTGCGCCCGGAAAGAAACTGATGGAGATATCCTTGAGGATCGTGCGCCTGGGCGGAACAATCTTGCCCACGCGGTTCATGGTTAGCACGTATTGAGCCATAGGAAAATGCGAGCGTAAGAAAGATGGCCCAAGTTTAACGCATGAGAACCTTATTTCAGAACTTTATTGTTGAGGCAATCCGCAGCTTCACTGACTTATGTTGACCTTATGTAGACTTGGCCGGCCCGGATTTGGCCTACCTTTAGAGAGACCTAAACGGAGAGACCTAAGCGCGCATGGCGTGCCGGTTTGTAGTCCGGGAATCTCATCAACTCCTCTCTCCCATTTATGGGAGAGAGGAGGAGAGAGGGAAAATTTTGAATAGGTTTCGGGATAGGGGGAAGATATGAAAAAAACGGTGGAATTGTCCTTGGGGATTTAATTTTTCATTTTTAAAACGGTTACCTGATCCACGATATCGTCCTTATCATATGTGACGTGATAGGCCATCTCGTCGCCGCTAAAAACCACTTCGGCAGGGGTGCCGACCACCTCCCACAATCCGAACGTGGCTACATCCGCAACGCCATGAAGAAGCGCTCTCCCGGTTCTGGCTGCCGTACTGTATCCTTGAACAAATCTGAATACTTCCTGCTGTCTGCCGTTCCTGACTTCAGTCACAGCGGGTGCCCCGAACTCGGCGAGCAGCGCATTTCTAGGCGTTCCCGCCTTGAACAAGTCAGTATTCCTGGCGCTCGGCTGTGTTGCCGCCATATACGGGGCGCAGCCAAAATGGGGCATGCTCAGCAATGCCGCCAGAGACGCAAAAAACATGAATCTTTTGAAAAATATCATGATCTCCTCATCCATTGAAGCAACAGGATATCAGCCGCATTCTAGCTTAAGGTATTTCCTGGCTGCGTTTCAAAATGCCGGCATTTAAAAGAGAAAAAAGAAAACACCGACTGATAACGCCCTGTGGCATTCATCCCGGCAATTCCGGCAGCCTGCTTCTTGGATAGTATTTTTCAAAGGTGGTTCATCCGCGTGGTTCATTCGGCATCGGATAGCACAAGGCCTATGGGGCTATGGCTACACTTCCATCGCGTCATCCATATTCATCAATGGCCGTGCTGCCCTGTGTTATATCTCCCTTGTTTGTCCAGGTTTGAGGCCGGTACCCGTGGGGTGGGCAGGTCAGGCAAACCCGGGACGAGAAGCGTTTTACCGGCTCGCCGGCTTACTCTGCCATCCAATCAGTAAAGCTCATGAATAGTTAAAGTTGAGGCCGTGTAAAAAGCAAATACCGGTCTATCAGGTGGTTTTTTTCGCTGTGGGGCATAGAGTGGCATGAGCAAGGCGCCCGGAATTATCCTTCGTATCGTAGATATCGATAGGCTGGCGTCCTTCGGCGGCCTTATCCATGCGCGCGCGAATCTCGGTTACCATTTGATTATTGCGTTGTACCGCCGGACGGGCTTCCATGGCTTCGAACCAGCGCATGAAATTGGGAAAAGCAGTCTTGTCGACGCCACGATCGGCATGTCCCTTGCACCATGGATAG
>DASVYI010000155.1:0-6149 GCA_036392275.1 Nitrosospira sp.
GATGATTCTGGGCGCGATTCCACCTGCCACATACGTGCCGCCGCGGCTCAGCCCTGCCAAGGCCAGATTTCCCGCGTAAGCACCATAAATTTCAACGAACAAATCCATGGCTTTTACGGCGGCAGGATGGTTGTGGTTAAAGGCCAGATCGGCCACCCGCGCCGCGCCTTCCCCTTCCAGGTTTGCCTGTACCGATTTGCCGGAACCGGTCTGATCACTTTCCCGGCCATTCCCATGGACGCTCCTGCAATCACTCTGGAGAAAATTGAAAATATTCGTCAGCCCCGGCCCCGACAATACGCGCTCCACCGACACATGACCCAGCTTCCCCCGCAAATATTTGAGCAACCGGTCCTGCAATTCATCAGCCGGTGCGAAATCCATGTGTCCGGCCTCACTGGCGGCGGGTATATAGCAGTCTTCTTGCCGTATCAACCAGGCCACGCCCATGCCGGTACCCGCGCCCAGTGCAACGCGCATTCCGCCGGTACTGGGTTTTCCCGTCTGGAGCGTTACCAGATCGCTCTCCCGTAAAATCTCGATACTCAATGCGACAGCCAGGAAATCATTGATGAGTTTGACCGCGGGGATGGAAAATTCCTGTTCGATCGCAGCCTCATCCATTATCCACGGCAAATTGGTGAGACTTGCTCTGCGTTGCGCAATTGGCCCCGCCACCGCAAAGCAGGCAGCCGCGGGAGCCAAGGTGCCACCGGTTCCGTCCGTTGCAGCCTGCTCCTTGAAATCCTTGAGGATATCGGAAAAACTCGCATAATCGCGGCTGGCATAGCGCCGTTCGCAATATACGCGCATGCCGCCATCTTTCAATTCCGCTGCCTGCAGCAAGGTCTTGGTTCCGCCGATATCACCACTGATGAGATAGCTCGTCATAGTCCGCTCCATCGTTGCGCTGGATCCTGACGGTAAAACAGCACCAACTGTTCATATACTGCAGGAAAATGCTGTTTTACCGGCAAGGGCATTTCAAAAAACGCCTCGCTCATTACCGCGAAGAACTCCGCCGGACTCTCGGCCGCATAAGAATCGATAATAACCGGCTCATCCGCATCGACACTGATACAAAACTGCGCATAAGCCTTGCTGAATGCATCGCTCCATGCCTGCCGGCTCATATCCGCGTGCAGCGGAGGAAATCCGTTGGCATCGCCATTCAGCATATCGAGCTTATGGGCGAATTCGTGTATTACGACGTTATATCCCACGCCCGCTTCCGCGGCGGCGGCATCCTCCCACGAGAGAATCACCGGTCCACCAAGCCATGACTCCCCCGATGCAGGTTCGTTCGCGTGATGCACGATGCCGTCTTCGTCCACATATTCGTAATCACGGATGAATTCGCCGGGGTAGACGATGATCTCGACCCAGCCATCATAATAATCGAGATCGAGATTCAGAATGAGAATGCAGGCCTGCGCCGCGATCATGATGCGCATCAGATCGGTGACAATCAGCCCGTGCGCGCCGTTTATCTGTTTGCCGTGGAGGAACAGAACGACGCATTCCCGCAGGCGGCCAGTCTCAACCGGGTTCAGCCCGCGTAGGAAGCGCAGCCGGGCCACGGCTTTTAGCCAGAGATCATCCGGAACGGATTCGTTTTCCAGAATGCGGCGGCGGTGCCAGGTTTTGAGATTCCAGACCATCGGGAACCTCGGGGTCAATCCCCTCCCGATACCAGCACGGAGCTTTCCTCTTGTGGCGCATCCAGCTCGACCGCATCGATGCGGGCAAACCGCTGGCTGATCTTCCTGCTTGAAATGTGTACCTCTTCCACGTCCTGATTCGCCTGCCGGATGTGATCGGCAAGCTTCTTCATGCGCTCGTCGAAGCGGACAAAATCCTTGCCAAGCCTGGAAAGTTCGTTCTTGATGATATGCACCTGCTCGCGGGTTTCCAGGTCTTTCAACACCGCGCGCGCGGTGTTGAGTACGGCCATAAGCGTGGTGGGCGAGACAATCCATACCTGCTTCTGCATGGCGTAATCCACGACATCATAATGATAGGCGTGGATTTCCGCGAAAACCGCCTCGGCCGGAACAAACATCACCGCGCCATCGCAGGTTTCCGGGGGGGCGATATATTTGCCTGCTATGTCATCCACATGTTTTTTCACATCCGCCTTGAATTGCTTTTGCGCCATCGAACGGCTGGCGTCATCTGCATCGGGATCGAACATGCGATGGAAGTTTTCCAACGGGAATTTGGAATCCACTGCGACCATGCCCGTTGGCGGCGGCAGCCGTAAAACGCAATCGACCCGGTGGCCGTTGGCGAGCGTATACTGCATTTCATACGCGGAGGCAGGCAAGATGTTACGCACCAACGCTTCCAGCTGAACTTCGCCGAACGCGCCCCGGGAACGCTTGTCTCCTAAAAGCTCCTGCAGGCTCACCATATTGGTCGTCAGGCTGTCTATTTTTTTCTGCGCCTCGTCGATCGTTGCCAGCCGCGCCATGACGCTGGTAAAAGTCTCGTTGGTTTTTCTGAATCCCTCGTCGAGACGCTCGGTAACGCGGCCGCTAATCTGGTCCAGCCGTGCTTCAACCGTTCCGCGCAACTGCTCGGAAGTCTTGCCCAGCGCCTCGGATAACCGGTTGCTGTGGTTGGTCAGACCCTCATGCAGATCCTTGAGCATCTCCCGGTGCTTTTCTTCCATCAACCTGGTTTGTTGCCCCAGCAGGTCGCGCACCATTGCGGAAAGCATCCCGAGCCTGATCACCAGAAAAGCCATGGTGACCAGCAGGACAGCAGAAGACGCGGTAATCAGGAGCGTTTCGGACATGACTGACTGCTATTCAAGAATTATGGCAGGAATGGGATCGCGAGGGATTACGCCCCGTCATCTCCCAAGCGACGTCCCCGCAAGATATCGCTCGCTTTGCAACTGGTGACGTTGCCATCTGGTCTGACGCTGCTTCACCCGATCCTGGTAGCTTAGCGCCCGGGCTTTTTCCTTTTGTCTCTCGACACGCTCTTTCCTGGCTTTTCTGCCAGCCCGGCGTATCTCCTCCAGTTTTCGTACATCATTTTGCCTCAGTTCGTCCTTGCGCACATCAGCCTGCGCCTGATCCCACGGCCGCGCTTCCCATGGTTTCGGCTGGGCGTTCTGCGGCGCTCCCGGCAGCGGCTGGCTGGCTTGCCTGCCCTCCCGCCCCTTCAACCTCGAAGTACTGCCTCGCTGTCCCTGCTGGACGGACTGATTTCCCGTCGAACCCTGCCCGGTCAATGCGTCTTCATATGCCAGCACAGGCTGGGAACCCAGCGTCGCCAGGCTTGCTACCGTTATATAGAAAATCTTCATCGTTACCTCCGTATCAGGCAATTGCATTCATTCCGGTTGAGCTGAAGCAATAATTCCGGTTTCATATGCTCCCTCGCCAGTGCCGGCGCGAAAACCGGGACAGTTCAGAAACATACGGGATCATGCGGGACCAATCGTGAAAGCATGTTATGTGGATTGCCCCCCGCCATCCCCCGCGGCTTCCGGAGGATAAAAAATCTTCAAGCCATCCGTCCGTGCCCATGGCGTCATTATATGCAGCTTCCGTTCCGGAGAAGTAAGGATATCTTCAACCCGCGCGCCGCGCAAAGTGAGCGCATCGGCGATGAGGGAGCGGTGACAGCGCCATGGAACCGCCTCGGCGCACATCAGCGCGCAACGATCGGCCTCCGCCAGATCCATGACCTGCCGCACGTTCGTGTCGAACTCCGGCGTTTGCATATAGTCTGCGTACCCCCTGAAGGACGCGTTATGCCATGCTCCGTTGATCGAGTCCCGGCGGGCATGGCGCAATCCCCCAAGGCCGGGCAGATGCGTATATCTGATGCCGGCTGCACGCAACGATTCTGGAAGCGTTGCCTTATCGAACTGCGGATTCTTCCGGGAGCGCGGTACCGAGCGCACATCAAGGATGTGCGTGATCCCATTCTTTTTCAACATGCCGATGAACACATCCAGCGGATGCGTTGAGTGGCCGATCGTGCATATCAAAGGTCCCGTTCCGAATGGTTCCGAATGATTTTTCCGCATCCCATTCAGAAAAACGTGATCGCTATGGCGCTACGCTTGCCGCAGGTGCCGCAATACACCCGAAGCGCGACGCGCCGAGTTCCACATCGGCGCGTGCCCAGGCCTTATTGAAACGCGCCTCGACCAGCGCCGCCTGAGCATCCTTTTTTTGCGCGCGCAAAGCCTGCAGCAAGCCGAATAACGCCCATCCGTTGTTGCGGTTCCTCCGCAGATCCTCCCAGTATACCGCCTCCGCTTCGGCCGGACGCCCCGCCTCCAGGAGAATCGCCCCCAGGGTCAATCGTGGAGGAGACTGCCATTCCGCCGGCTCCGTATAGACCAGATCATCTTCGAGACGCGCCGCACGGTCAAGATGCGCGATGGCTGAGTCGAACTGTCCGCGCGCATTGGCGATTTCCCCCGCGAGCACGTCCGGGCCGATGCTCAGCACGGCGCGGGCCGTATTTTGTGACATGAGCGTCCAATCCAGCGACCCATTTTCTATGATCTCGCGCAACGCTTTCAACTCCCGCTCGGCTTGATCCAATTGTCTCGTCGCGACAAATGCGAGGCCGCGCGCATAATGCCAGCCGCCTTTCAGAAACCCGTTGGCGGATTGGGGCGCCGGCTCCTGAAGAAGCACATTCCACCTACCAAATCTCGCATAGGCCCAGTACGGCACAACACGGAATATTGCAGCGGCTGGCACCTCTGACAGAGCGGCATCATCGATCGCCGCGGCCGCTTTCCGCGCCGATTCTACCGCAAGCTGGCTCTGGCCATCCGCAGTCGCAGCGAACCACAGAAAATGAATATTATGGGGCGTATACATGATCGGGTACATCCCCCGCGCATGCTGATGCGCAAGATAGCGCTCGTCGGCCGCCATGCCGAGCTGATTGCTCTTTATCGCGTCAGCGTACCGCCCAACGCGCTGATAGATATGCGAAGGCATATGCAGCAGGTGACCCGCGTCCGGCATCAGGGTCAACAGCGTATCCGCCGCCGCCTCTCCCCGTTCGGGCGTGCTCGTGGGCTCGACCAGGTGAATATACATATGCACCGCGCCGGGATGTTTCGGGTAGCGCCGCATCACCGATTCGGTCAATGCGACACTTTCGACGGTTCCTTCGAGCGGATAACCGTCGCGCATCCAGTAACCCCAGGAGTTGAGATCCATCATCGACTCGACATATAACATCGCGATATCGGGATCATCCGGAAAGCGACGGTGCGCGTCCCGCATCGCGTCCGCATAAGCCTTGTCATTCGCCTTGCGCTGCGCGGCATCGCCAGTGTAACGCCTCTCGAGCGCGCCGATGAGCGCCTGCTCGCGTGGCGACGCGGCACTCGCAAGCGCTGCAGCCTTCCGGACAAGCTCCAGTGCCGGCCGCTCGGCGTCCGGATCCATCGGCGCGTTGATGTTGGGGCCAAGCACGAGCGCCTGACCCCAATATGCCATCGCAAGCGCAGGTTCGAGCCGCGCCGCCTCCCGGAACGCGAGCCCTGCCTCGGGGTGGTTGAACGCGTAGGATAGATTCAACCCCTGATTCATATACTTCTGCGCCAATTCGTTGCGGGTGCTTACCGGAAATGTGTGTGAGCCAAGATTCAGTAATCGCGGCGCGGTCTGGTCGCGCATCTCTGGGCGGACTCGATCCCGTCCGGCGGAATGCCGGTGGCCGGCATCGGATACCCTGACCGCGGGAATGGCCCCGTCAGCCCGGGCAAACGCAACATCGATGCCGCCAGCCATTACGGGCAACATGATTGTCAGGAAGAAAAGCGTACTGAATTTCATGGTATCACCCCTCGACTGATCTGGTCCGTACTGGCCCAACCGTTGTTTATTTCTCGCCGCACAGGCCAGAAAATATCGCAGACCATGAAATATGCAGGCTAGCAGCCTGTCGGACTTGAAGAATCGAAGCGAAAAAGTGGCTGGGCGAGCACAGATTTTGACGATTTTGCGGACCAATAGTTATTCTATTGGTCAAAAAAGCAGCTAAATATGGGCCAGCCAGGCGCTTTTGCAGCCGATTCCCTTCAAGTCCGACAGACTGCTAGGTAGTCTTCAACAATACCTCGCGCGGCGAACGGCGCAGCTGCTCGAGGCGGGCCA
>DASVYI010000156.1:0-5737 GCA_036392275.1 Nitrosospira sp.
GGAATTATTATCGTCTGGCATGCCGGATGGTGTGAGTTTCGATGGGCTGGGGAACATAAACATACATGATCCTAAATCCGGCAGTTGACCGCTCGTTTTTCAATTTGCTACTTTGATTCACAAAGAATTTTTGGTGAGTTCGCTACAGGGCGGATTGCACGTTTTTTGCGGCACATGGCTGCGTTGCAACTCCTTGAAATGGAATAGCCATTTCGCGTCGTTGCGCCTTGCCCTGCACTTTAAAAACCGCACACTCCGCCCCGTCCAACTGCCGGATTTAGGTTGAAAAAAATCCAGGACAAGAATCGCCGTCAAAACATTTTTCCTTTCGCATCAGTTTGTTATGCCGCAGACCACTTGACCATTCCGGAGTAAGCCGTGATCAGCACGATGATCCCAAACGCGATGCGGTACCATGCGAAAACGGTGAAATCATGATGACTGATAAAGCGCAACAATCCGCGTACCGCGAATAACGCGCTGACGAACGAGGCGATGAAACCGATCATGAATACGCTCACATCGCCGAAATGGAGGATATCGCGGTTTTTGTAAAGATCGTAAAAGGTGGCGGCGAACATGACGGGGATCGCCAGAAAAAAGGAAAATTCAGTGGCCGCCTTGCGGGATAGTCCAAAAAAAAGGCCGCCGATAATGGTGGCGCCGGAGCGTGACGTACCGGGTATCAGCGCAAGGCACTGCATTAATCCAACCTTGAGCGCATGTTTCCAGTCCATGTCTTCCACCCGCTCGACATCCACGACGTGTTTTCTGCGCTCCGCCCAAAGAATCAGGATTCCGCCGATGATAAATGCCATTGCGACGGGCACTGGCTGAAAAAGATATTGCTTGATGGTCTTGATGAACAACAAACCCAGAATCGCGGCGGGAAGAAATGCAATGAAAAGGTTCAATACAAAGCGGTTCGCATCCTGACGCGAACCGATATCCGACACGACATCCCTGATTTTTGCACGGTATTCCCAGCATACCGCAAGGATTGCACCGAGCTGGATGACGATCGTGAATACCTTGCCTTTTTCGTCATTGAAATCGAGCAGATCACTTACCAGGATGAGGTGGCCGGTAGAGGAGATCGGAAGAAATTCGGTCAGACCCTCCACGATGCCGAGAATCAGGGTCTTGAGGAACAGAAACCAGTCCATGTACTTATTCGGGGACCATTGGGAGCAAGATAAGCATGAAAGAAGGCACGCAAGCCCTGAGTCATCAGGGCAATGGGCCTATCCACTGGTCCTTATCCGGCGGTCTTGTCGGTCCCTATCCAGGTCCTTTCCGGCTGATTATTATCCCGGCATTATCGCACGAATTGCCGCCACGGGCTTGGGCCGTATCCCCATTCAGTACCCTGTTCAAATTGCCCGGTGCGCCCTGGAAATTCCCGCTCGATCGCTCCGGCGCCACCGGGATGCCGGGAACTGGCGAGGAGGTTTGCCGTTACACCTTTATGCCCGGCTGTAAATTTCCGCTCCCTTTGCCATGAATTCGGAGGCTTTCTCTTCCATGCCTTTTTTCAGTGCGTCGTCCTCGTTGACACCCTGGCTGGCTGCGAAGTCGCGTACATCCTGGGTTATTTTCATCGAGCAAAAATGAGGTCCGCACATGGAACAGAAATGCGCGAGTTTCGCGCCCTCCTGAGGCAGCGTTTCGTCATGGAATTGCCTTGCCTTATCGGGATCGAGGCCGAGATTGAACTGATCCTCCCAGCGAAACTCGAAGCGGGCTTTTGAAAGCGCATTGTCGCGAATTTGTGCGCCGGGGTGGCCCTTGGCCAGGTCTGCCGCATGAGCTGCGATCTTGTAGGTGATGATCCCGTCCTTTACGTCATCCTTGTCAGGCAAGCCAAGGTGTTCCTTGGGTGTGACATAACACAGCATCGCAGTGCCGTACCAGCCGATCATCGCCGCGCCGATGGCGGAGGTAATGTGATCGTAGCCTGGCGCGATGTCGGTCGTGAGGGGACCTAACGTATAAAAAGGCGCTTCATCGCAATATTTCAACTGCAGATCCATATTCTCCTTGATCAGATGCATGGGAACGTGGCCGGGCCCCTCGATCATCACCTGCACGTCGTGCTTCCATGCAACCTGTGTCAATTCTCCGAGTGTTTTCAGTTCGGCGAATTGGGCCTCGTCATTCGCATCATGAATCGAACCCGGACGCAGCCCATCGCCCAGTGAAAAACTTACGTCGTAAGCTTTCATGATTTCGCAAATGTCCTCGAAGCGGGTGTACAAAAAACTCTCCTTGTGATGCGCAAGACACCACTTGGCCATGATCGAGCCGCCGCGTGAAACAATGCCGGTCAGGCGCTTGGCGGTCATTGGGACATAGGCAAGCCGCACACCCGCATGAATGGTAAAGTAGTCCACACCCTGTTCCGCCTGTTCGATCAGGGTATCGCGGAAAATCTCCCAGGTGAGATCCTCCGCTTTGCCATTGACTTTCTCCAGCGCCTGATAAATGGGCACCGTGCCAATCGGAACGGGACTATTGCGGATGATCCACTCACGGGTTTCGTGGATGTTTTTGCCGGTGGAGAGATCCATTACCGTATCCCCGCCCCAGCGGATGGCCCAGGTCATTTTTTCGACTTCTTCCTGAATGCTCGAACCCAGCGCGGAGTTACCGATATTTGCATTGATTTTCACCAGAAAATTCCGTCCGATGATCATCGGTTCGGATTCCGGATGGTTGATGTTGGCGGGTATGATGGCGCGGCCCCGCGCCACCTCGTCGCGTACGAATTCAGGCGTGATATGCCGGGGCAGAAAAGCGCCGAAATCATGCCCGGGATGCTGCCGGGTAAGTAATGCCCGGTGTTCTTTGCTCAAATGTTCGCAACGCTGATTTTCGCGTATGGCTATGTACTCCATTTCCGGAGTGATGATTCCTCGCCGGGCATAATGCATTTGCGTCACGTTCGCTCCCGCTTTGCCGCAACGGGGCTGGCGTTTCAAGCCGAAGCGCATTTCAGCGAGCTTGGGATCGGCCAGCCGCTGTTTTCCATAGGCCGAAGCGGGGCCGGAAAGGATTTCCGTATCGTTGCGTTCTTCTATCCATTTTTCCCGCAGAGGAGGCAAGCCCGAGCGGATATCTATCTTTGCCTCGGGATCGGTATAAGGTCCCGAGGTGTCATATACAAAAATCGGTGGATTCGCTTCCATTCCCATGCTCGCGGGCGTGGCGGACTGGCTGATCTCCCGCATCGGCACGCGGATGTCGGAGCGTGAACCTTGCACATAAACTTTGCGGGATTTGGGCAGAGGCTTTATTGCCGCCTCATCCACATGGGCCGTTTCGCTCGTAAACGGAGAAGAAAATTGCGCGTTGTTCAGAACCGTTGCATTCATAGTACGCTCCTTTAAGTGCCATAAACGGAGCGGGACGGCTAAATCCCAGCTTCCCTACGGCGGCATTACCCGTATCAGGTGTAAGAAACCCCTGAACAGGTCTCCCGTTCCATCGCGTGGGACCGTCCTATCCAGAGGTTTCTAAGGGACTCTCTCACCAGTTTCCGGAGTTTTTCCGGAAACGGACCCCTAGCTGCTGCTGTGAAGCTAATGGAAATGTGGAATAATTGCAAGTCTGTCGATGGCAATTTATCTGGAAGGTGGACATGGATCTCGAACAGAGCCGTTTTAACATGGTGGAGCAGCAAATTCGCACGTGGGATGTGCTGGACCAGGAAGTCCTCAAACTGTTGTTCGAGCTGCGTCGCGAAGAATTCGTCCCTGCCGCCTATCGTTCTCTCGCGTTTGTGGATATGGAAATTCCGCTGGGATACGGCCAGGTCATGCTTGCGCCCAAGCTCGAAGCGCGCATGCTGCAGGAGCTGCAGATAAAAGCGACTGATAAAATTCTGGAGATTGGAAGCGGCAGCGGATACTTTACCGCTCTGTTGGCCAGCAAAGGCGGTCACGTCCATAGCGTGGAAATCGTGCCCGAACTGAAAGCCGTGGCCGAGAAAAATCTTCAAAGACACGGTATTGGCAATGTGACGCTCGAAATTGGCGACGCCGCACGTGGATGGCCCCAGCATGAGCCTTATGACGCCATCGTTTTGACAGGATCCACTCCCGTTTTACCCGAAGCATTTCAAAAAAGCCTTCGTCCCGGCGGCCGCTTGCTTGCGATAGTGGGTGATGCGCCAGTCATGGAGGCCGTGCTTGTCACTTGCGTGACGCAAGAAGCAAAAGCAGGCTTATATAATAGGGTCAGTCTGTTCGAGACCTGTATTTCTCCGCTCAAAAACGCCAAGCAACCGGAGAGATTCGTTTTTTGATCTCTCAGACCAGTTCGTGTGAATCCAGGCCGGACTGGCTCACCTATTGCTTATGCCTGTGCTCACCGGTCATGACTTGCGCTGGTTCCGGTAGAGGGAGGCGATCGGTAAAAGTGAAGATAACGCAATACATTTGCCTGTTCGTTGCCGGAGTGTTGCTGCATGCTCCGCTGCACGCGGCCGACCTGATGGCTGTCTACCATGAAGCACTGGAACAGGATGCTCAGTACCGTTCCGCCCGGGCCGCATACCAGGCGGCCCAGGAAAAGCTGCCCCAGGGCCGTGCCGGGCTGCTTCCCACGCTTACATTCTCGGGAGTGCGCCGGAGGCAATTGATCGACAGGATTGGCGTACCCGAGGTCGTCATCGATAACCAGAGTCTGACCATTACCGCAACCCAGCCGATCTATCGCAAGGAAAATTTCGTCATTTACGAGCAGGCCAAGCTCCAGGTCGCGCAAGCAGACTCGCAGTTCATTCTGGCATCGCAGGACCTGATCCTGCGCGTGGCGCAAACCTATTTCGACATCCTGTCCGCTCAAGTGAATGTAGAGGTCGCAGAAGCCCAGAAGAAGGCTATCGGGGAGCAATTGGAACAGGCCAAACGTAACTTTCAGGTGGGCACGGCGACTATTGTCGATACCTACGAGGCGCAGGCCCGCTTCGATTTGACGCACTCGCAGGAAATAGCCGCGAGGAACGATCTGGAAGTGAGAAGGCGCACGCTGCAGCAGATTATCGGGCGCATGCCCGATGTCCTGGCACAGCCGAACGAGATCGCTTCCGATCTGCTCACTCTGAAGCATCCAAGACTGGAGGACTGGACCAATCTGGCCGAGCAGAATAACCTCGCTCTCAAGATTCAGGAGGCCGTCTACAACATCGCCAAACAGGAAGTGGAACGGGCCAAGGCGGGACACTACCCGACACTGGACCTGGTAGCGATATACAGCGACCAGAAAGGCGTCGGCGGTACCATTACAGGCCGCGGGATCGACCTGACTTCAAAGGAAATAGGGCTTCAGCTCAACGTACCCATATTTCAAGGGTTTGCCGTTCAGTCGCGGGTACGCGAAGCGCTGGCCAACCAGGAGCGGGTGCATCAGGATCTGAACAATACGCGGCGGAACAGTGTGCTGCAGGTCAGCCAGCAGTATCTGAATGTCACCAATGGCATGGCCCAGGTAAAGGCGTTGCAGCAGGCGGTGGTATCCAGCCGGAGCCAATTGGACTCGACCAGGCTTGGAAGGGATGTTGGGGTCAGAACAGAGGTGGATGTACTGAATGCGCAGCAATTGTTTTTTTCCGCACGGCGCGATCTTGCCCAGGCGCGTTATAACCTCCTCATGTCCCGGTTGAGGCTGGAGGCCGAGGCCGGTGAACTGGACGAGGATGATCTGCGGCAGATTAACGAGGTATTGCTGCAAAAAT
>DASVYI010000157.1:0-3160 GCA_036392275.1 Nitrosospira sp.
GGAGAACCTGCATGTTCGCGCTGCCGGGCCAGCTCGCCGCGCAGCCAATCCACCCAGGCTTGCAAGCCCAGATTCCTGCGTGCGGAAACCTGCATTACCGGCGCCCGGCTGGCAAGCTTGCGAAGATTTGACTCTGCGCGCACCGGTAAAAAATCATCCAGTACCGGCAGCAGGTCGCTTTTGGTAAGAAGCACGGCATCCGCAGCCCGGAACATTACCGGGTACTTGGCCGGCTTGTCGTCGCCTTCGGTAACCGAGAGCAGTACCACGTTACAATGCTGGCCGAGATCGAAGCTCGCGGGACACACGAGATTGCCGACATTTTCGATAAACAGGATGTCCAGTCCGTCGAGCGGAAGCTGGCGCAGGGCGTCGCGCACCAGGTGAGCGTCCAGATGGCAGGCCGTACCCGTAGTGATCTGGCACGCTGGCGCGCCCCTGGCGCGAATGCGCCGGGCATCGTTTTCGGTTTCGAGGTCGCCAACGATCACGCCGACTCGGCACTCGTTTCGCAACGCATCGATGGTCGCTTCCAGTAGCGCGGTCTTGCCTGAACCGGGCGAAGACATCAGGTTGACGGCGAGCAGCCGGCGTGCGTTGAAATACCGGCGGTTATGCGTTGCCTGCTCATCATTGCCGGCCAGCAAATCCGTAAGTACCGAAACGGCAGCGGTGCCCAGCTGATTGGCGGGCTTGTAGGCAAATTTCCGTTCCCCGGAGGGAATGGTGCAGCCGCAGCTATCGCACATCGCAAGCTCCAGAAATAATCAGCTCGACACCCATCAGCAACATTTCGTCACCGCTGACAACCTTGGTCAAAGTGCTCCCGCAGGTGCCGCACGCCAGCCGGTTGGGCTCGGCTTCGCTCTCGGCGCCGCAGGCCTCGCACTTCACCCTGGCCGCGACCGCGTCGATCACGAGCGTGGATTCAGCCGCCAGGGTGCCGGCGCTGGCAAACGGATAGGCATGCTGAAGCAATGACGCCTCCACCCCGGAAAGCGGTCCGATCCTTACCCTGACCAACTCGACCTTCCGCGCTCGATGGTTCAGCGCGATCTCCTCAACCTGAGCAATCAGGGCCTGGCATATCGAGAGTTCATGCACCGCCTGCATCCGACGCAAGCATTTTATCGTGAAGCTCCCAAGCGGAATGCGCTTCTTGTTCGCTCATGATCTGGATCGCATACCCGACGTGCACCATGACGAAATCGCCGACCGCCGCCTGTTCGCCTTGAACGAGGTACAGGCTCACCTCGCGCATGACGCCTTTTGCCTCGCAGCGCGCGTTGAAGCCATCGATTTCGACGATCCGCATGGGGATACCTAGGCACATGAAACTATTTTTAGCTCAATTGCCGAAAAATACAATCAAAATAGCTGGCAGTCGGGTCTGACTGAAGGCCGCTATCGAAGATAAATACGAACGAATAATTGATCCCGCCGTTATCGCGACAGTGTTTCATCCAGTATTTCGATCCAGTGATCGACAGGCAGCGAGGTACCGCCGCGCACGTGCATGAGGCAGCCGATGTTGGCGGTGGCGATCCGCGCAGGTGCGCCTGATTCCAGCGCAGCGACTTTATTTTCCAGCAGTTGTCGCGACAGCTCCGGCTGAAGAATGGAATAGGTCCCCGCTGATCCGCAGCACAGATGCGCATCCGGAACATGCGTCAGTTCGAATCCGGCAGCCAAAAGAATTTTTTCGACGATGCCATGGATCTTCATCCCGTGTTGCAGGGTGCAGGGCGAGTGAAAGGCGAGCTTCGGCTTGTTCCCGCCGGAGAAAGTCCTGTCGAGAAGCGGCAGCAGCGTTCGGGTCTCGGAAGCGATGATTTCGCTGATGTCCTTCGCCATTTCTGAAATGCGCGCGGCCTTCTCCGCATAGGCGGGATCGTGCCTCAATAAATGCCCGTATTCCTTCACGGTCACGCCGCAGCCGCTGGCAGTAATGACGATGGCCTCGACGCTATCCCCTTTTCCCGTCCCTGCGCGGGGTTGGTTATCGATATACGGCCACCAGGCATCCACGTTGCGGCGCATGTAATCCAGTCCTTCCTGCTGAGCATTGAGATGGTAGGACACCGCGCCACAGCAGCCTGCGTTTGCGGCTTTGATTACGGAAATGCCGAGCCTGTCCAGCACGCGCGCGGTGGCGGCATTGATGCTGGGCGCCAGGGCCGGTTGCACGCAGCCTTCGAGTATCAGCATTTTGCGGGTGTGGCGCGCCGGGGGCCGGACAGCCGTGCCGGATTGCGTTGCTTGGGGGGGCGGCACCGCATCGCGAAGACGGCTCGGCAATAAGGGGCGAACCCATTGCCCAAATTTCAGCAACGAGCTGAACGTGCCCGAATCGGGCAAGACCCGGCGCAGTGCGTATCGCATCGTACCGGCGGCAAGATTGCGTCCAACTTGCTTTTCGACGATGCCGCGGCCAATGTCCACCAGCCGCCCATAACGTACACCGGATGGGCAAACCGTCTCGCAGGCACGGCAAGTGAGGCAGCGGTCGAGGTGCAATTGCGTCTTCTCCGTGACCGGCGCACCTTCCATGACCTGCTTCATGAGGTAGATGCGCCCGCGCGGGCTGTCCAGCTCATCGCCCAGCAACTGGTAAGTCGGACACGTGGCAAGGCAGAAACCGCAATGCACGCAGGCGCGGAGTATTTCCTCCGCCTCCTGCCCTTCCGGGGTATCCTTTATGAAATCGGCGAGGTTGGTCTGCATTTTTATATTTCCGGATACATCCGGCCCGGATTGAATAGTCCCATGGGGTCAAATTTTTCCTTCAGTCGCCGGGTTATCGTCATCATTGCCGGTGCGAGCGGGTGAAACACGTCAGTGCGCGGACCATCGGTTCTGAACAATGTGGCATGGCCGCCGGCGACTTTCGCCGCCTGGTGAATAGCGGGACGCGTGGCATCGGTATCCTCGGGGTCGATTGTCAGCCAGCGCAGTGACCCACCCCACTCCATCAATTGTTTTCCCGGAAATCGCAGCGGCGGAGTCGTCGATTTTATCGACAGGCGCCACAGGTCTTTGTCTCCGTCATCTCCCGAGAAAAATGGGTGCGTCTGTTCACGCACCGATGCCCAGAACGCTTCACCCCCGGCGATTTCATCACCGCCAAGTTTGGCGCGGGCCGCGCGTACGGCGGGTTCCG
>DASVYI010000158.1:0-10696 GCA_036392275.1 Nitrosospira sp.
GTACTTATGGCGCGGTAAAAACGATGTCGCCCGCGGATTTGCGGGAGGTCAATGCGCATATCGTTCTGGGCAACACATTCCACTTATGGTTGCGTCCCGGTCTCGAGGTGATCGAAGCGCATGGCGGTCTGCACCGCTTCATGGCCTGGGATGGCCCCATATTGACGGATTCAGGCGGTTTCCAGGTGTTCAGCCTGGATGTTTTGAGAAAGATCAGCGAGGAAGGGGTCAGGTTCAGGTCCCCAGTGAATGGTGATGCGTGCTTTCTCACGCCCGAGGAATCGATGCGCATTCAGCGCATCCTCAATTCGGATATTGCTATGATATTCGACGAATGCACGCCCTATCCGGTGGATGAACCGGCGGCCGAAAAATCCATGGAGCTGAGCTTGCGCTGGGCCGAACGCTCCAAACGCGCCCATGAGGACGGGGGAAATTCCAACGCGCTGTTTGGCATCGTTCAGGGCGGAATGTACGAAAACCTCAGAGACCAATCGCTTACCGGATTACTCGATATCGGTTTCGATGGCTATGCCATCGGCGGCCTGTCGGTGGGCGAGCCCAAAGATGACATGCAGCGCATCCTCAAGCACGCTGCGCCGCAATTGCCGGTGGACAGGCCGCGCTATCTCATGGGCGTCGGTACCCCGGCGGACATCGTTAACGCGGTTGCGCAGGGCGTGGACATGTTCGACTGCGTGCTGCCCACGCGCAATGCGCGCAACGGCTGGCTGTTTACACGCCACGGGATCATCAAGCTGCGCAACAGCCGGTACCGGCTGGATACCGCGCCTCCGGACGAACAGTGCGGGTGATATACCTGCCGCCACTTTACCCGTGCCTATCTGCATCATTTGCAGCGGACCGGTGAAATCCTGGGTGCGCGCCTCAATACATTGCACAACCTGTACTACTATGAGCAATTGATGGGCGAAATCCGTTCCGCTATCGAAACCGGACGGTTCGATGCCTATACACAGACATTTACGCAAGCATATACGCAAGAATTTCAAGCCTGTGCCGCATCATGCTAAAATCGCTTTCCTTTTTGAAACTTTCATCGGAGAAGATGCCATGCTGATTAGTGAAGCATTTGCCCAGGCCGCCCCTGCCGCCCAGTCGAGCGCGGATTTGATGAGCCTGCTGCCGCTAGTCGCCGTATTCGCCGTGTTCTACCTTCTGCTGATACGCCCGCAGGCAAAGCGCGCCAAAGAACAGAAATTGATGATCGAGGCGCTGCAAAAGGGTGATGAGGTAACAACCACCGGTGGCGAACTGGGGCGCGTGGTCAAAGTGAGCGGCAATTACATCATTCTGCAAGTTGCCGAAAATGTACAGGTTATCATGCTGAAATCGGCCGTTCAGACACTGCTGCCCAAGGGAACGCTGAACAGTATCGAAAAGGAATAACAGAATACCGGTAAGCAGCAGCATTCGAAGGGGCGCAACTTCTCCACCCTTCCTTCCTTTCGTTCCCATCTCAAGACATGAACCGCTACCCCCTCTGGAAATACCTGATTATCGCGGTTTCGATACTGCTCGGTCTGCTTTATACATTGCCGAATTTTTACGGCGAATCCCCCGCTGTGCAGATCTCACCGCTACGAACCACGGCAAAGGCCGATACCGCGTTGCTGCAGCGCGTTGAGGATACGCTGAAAAAAGCTGGCCTTGCCAACAATGGAATGTTTCTTGACGCAGGCGGTGTCAGAGTCCGTTTTTCGGATACCGACACGCAGATCAAGGCCAGGGACACGCTTCAGGCGGCGCTGGGCAACGGCTATATGGTTGCGTTGAACCTGCTGACCAATTCACCCCAATGGCTGACGAGCATCGGTGCGCTGCCGATGTATCTGGGACTCGATCTGCGCGGCGGCGTCCATTTCCTGCTGCAGGTGGATATGAAAGGGGCGCTCTCCAAGTCGCTCGACCGGTTCGGCGCAGATATACGCGGCAGCTTGCGCGAGAAGAAGATTCCCTACACTGGACTGGACAAACAGGGGTCGCAGATCACCGTCAAATTCCGCAATTCTGAGTCACGCGCGAAGGCGGAAGCCGAAATCAACAGGACTTACACCGACCTGAACCTGCGTGAAGACAATGTCGGGGCCGACTTTCACCTGATTGCCACCCTCCGGCCAGAAGCCCAGAAGCGCATACAGGACTCGGCCGTGCAGCAGAATATTACGACGCTGCGCAACCGCGTCAACGAACTGGGCGTGGCCGAGCCCATCATTCAGCAGGCTGGCGCCGACCGGGTGGTGGTGCAACTACCCGGCGTGCAGGATACCGCGAAAGCCAAGGATATTCTGGGACGCACCGCGACGCTTGAAGTCCGGATGGTGGATGAGGAGCATGACGTGCAGGAGGCCCTGCGCGGGCAGATCCCCTTCGGCGCCGAGCTGTACACCGAGCGCGGCGGGGGTCCGATTCTGGTGAAAAAACAGGTGGTTCTGACGGGCGACCGCATCAACGACGCGCAGGCCGGGTTCGATAATAACAATCAGCCGGCCGTGCATATCAATCTCGATAATAACGGGGCGCGCATATTCCGGCAGTTGACCCACGACAATGTGGGCAAACGCATGGCCATCCTGCTGATCGAAAAGAACCAGGCGGAAGTGATCACCGCGCCCGTGATCCGCGAAGAAATCGGCGGGGGGCGTGTACAGATCAGCGGGCGCATGACCACCGAGGAAGCCCGGGACGTCGCGCTTTTATTGCGCGCCGGGGCGCTGGCGGCACCGATGGATATCATCGAAGAGCGTACGGTGGGGCCGAGCCTCGGGGCCGACAATATCGCCCGCGGTTTCAATTCCACATTGTACGGCTTTGTCGCGATCGCCGTTTTCATGACGGCGTATTATCTGATGTTCGGCTTCATTTCGGTGATGGCGCTGGGCGTCAACCTTCTGCTGCTGGTGGGTCTCCTTTCGATTCTGCAGGCGACCCTGACGCTTCCCGGCATGGCGGCCATTGCGCTGACCATAGGCATGGCGATCGATGCAAACGTGCTGATAAACGAACGCATCCGCGACGAGCTGCGGCAGGGCATGCCGCCGCAAGCGGCGATCAATGCGGGGTACGAGCGGGCGTTCGGCACCATACTCGATTCCAACGTTACCACGCTGATTGCCGGTATCGCATTATTCGCGTTCGGTTCGGGTCCGGTGAAAGGTTTTGCCGTGGTGTTGTGTCTGGGTATTCTGACATCCATGTTCAGCGCGGTCATGGTATCGCGCGGCCTGGTTAATCTGGTATACGGCAGCCGCCGCAAGCTGGAGCAAGTTTCCATTGGCCAGGTATGGAAGCCGGTGAGCAACAAGCGTTAAGCAGCGGTGTGGAACAGGGGTGAGCAGGGTATGTTTATACCCGACCGGAAGAAATACCTAAGCGGAGAACACAAGGGTCAGCATGGAATTTTTTAGAATCAAACGCGACATTCCCTTCATGAGCTGGGGGAAGTACACCACCACTATTTCATTGCTCACATTTATCGCCGCGGTGTTTTTTCTCTACACCAAGGGTCTGAATCTGGGGGTGGATTTTACCGGCGGAACGGTAATGGAGGTCGGCTATTCGCAGCCTGCCGACGTCAACAGAATACGGGCCGCACTGGTCAAGCTCGACATGCCCGATGTCAGCGTGCAGAACTTCGGCACCTCGCGCGATGTGCTCATACGTCTGCCGGCAAGGCCGGACATGTCCAGCGCCCGGTTGTCGGAAACCGTGATAGCGGCGCTGCACCAGGAGGACAAGGGAGCGGAGATACGGCGGGTGGAGTTCGTGGGTCCGCAGGTAGGCAAGGAACTGGTCGAAAGCGGCGCCCTGGCGTTATTGATCGTTTCACTGGGCATCATCGGCTACCTCGCATTGCGCTTCGAGTGGAAATTCGGCGTTGCCGGAGTCATCGCGAACCTGCACGACGTCGTGATCATTCTCGGATTCTTTGCTTTTTTCCAGTGGGAATTCTCGCTTACCGTTCTGGCGGCAATCCTCGCGATTCTCGGTTATTCGGTGAATGAATCGGTGGTGGTATTCGACCGCATACGGGAAAACTTTCGCAAGATGCGCAAGGCCACCGTGGCGCAAGTGATCGACAACGCCATTACGCGTACCATGTCCCGCACCATCATTACCCATGGCTGCACACAGATGGTCGTGACCGCCATGCTGTTCTTTGGCGGCGAGGCGCTGCATTACTTCGCGCTCGCGCTTACGATCGGCATTCTCTTCGGCATATACTCTTCCGTGCTGGTGGCGAGCCCGATCGTGATGCTGCTGGGTGTTTCGCGGGAGGATCTCGTCAAACCTGAAAAGAAAGAAGGTGCCGAAGCACTGCCCTGATTCGTGCCTTGCGTCAATACCTTGACCTGAATATCGATTTTACACGCTGCACTTTTCTCAATTCGCCCCGGGTTCGTTTTGGAACTTCTCGCCACATTTATCGATATCATTCTGCATCTGGACAAGCATCTCATCTGGCTGGTTCAAAACTATGGCAACTGGGTCTATCTCATTCTTTTCCTGATCATCTTCTGTGAAACCGGCCTCGTTGTGACGCCATTTCTGCCGGGTGACTCGCTGCTGTTCGTGGCGGGCGCGATCGCCGCTACCGGCGCGATGGAGGTCCAGTGGCTGGCGGCGCTGCTCATGCTCGCGGCATTCCTTGGGGATAATACCAATTACTGGATCGGCCGCTATTTCGGCCCCAGGATATTCAGCCACACGGACTCGCCCTTACTGAACCGCGCTCACTTGCAAAAGACTCATGAATTCTACGCAAAGCATGGCGGCAAGACCGTCATCTTCGCGCGATTTCTCCCCATCATCCGGACCTTCGCCCCATTCGTCGCTGGCATCGGGCGCATGATCTATCCCCGCTTCGTCGCATACAGCGCGTTCGGCAGCGTTTTCTGGATCAGTTTCTTTGTGCTCGGCGGATTTTTTTTCGGCAATGTGCCCGTGGTGAAGAACAATCTGACCTTTTTTATTTTCGGCATCATCATCATTTCCGTGCTTCCGGGCGCCATCCAGTTCATGCGCAACTGGGCCGGAAACGGCGGTAAGCGATGAAAGTTCAGGCGCGGCGATTGTAGCGGGTGCCGCGGCCGTGCCGCACCCAATTTCCCCACCTCAAGACGAAATTTCAAACCCGCACCTCCCTGCGGAAGGCACCGCTTCGCCTTTCGCTTATTGACGTCTCGCGTCCCGGGAGGGACTTGGGCAAGTTGATGGTCATCCTGAGGCGCCTTCCCCTCCCCGGCTTGCAACTGCGTCCCTAGTTGTCGAAAGTTTTTACATAAGAATACTCAATCAGAATAAGGTCAGTAAAAAAACCATTTTAAATTCATGGAATTAATCATATGGCATGTAAACTGCTTTGCTCACGTCACGGAGGGTAGCCACAACTTTATCGTTTCGCTGCCGTTGTAGATAGCTGCAGGTGCAGTTCGGTTGTAATAACAAGTCAAACTAAAAAACTTACAAGGGGAGATATGAATAAAAGAAAAAAGACCGCCGGCATCGCGCTGGCTGCAAGCTTATTTGGAGCTCTTACGATCGCTTCGTTTGCAAACGCCGACAGCAACAAGGACAAGTTGCCGAACATGCTTCGGTCGGCGAATGACAATGGCGTCGACGCGACCTTCAGCACAGCCGGTTTCATTGATCTCAAGAACCCGTTTTTTCAGAGCCTGGGAGACAATGGGCGCAGTTGCGCAAGCTGCCATGTTCCATCCGAGGGGTGGACGATCACGCCAAAAGGCGTACAGGCGCGGTTCGATAAAACACAGGGCATGGACCCGATCTTCCGGCTGAACGACGGCGCAAACTCTCCCAAAGCAGATGTATCGACAGTGGGCAGCCGGCGCAAAGCCTACAGTATGCTGCTTACCAAGGGGAATATCCGCGTGGGCATCGGCATTCCCGCGAACGCGGAATTCGATCTGGTCCAGGTCGATGATCCCTACGGTTTTGCCAGCGCCAAAGAGCTCTCATTGTTCCGCCGTCCCATGCCCTCCACCAACCTCAAGTTTTTGAGCGGAGTGATGTGGGACGGACGTGAAACGTTTACCGATGCCAATTCGAAGGATTGCCTCTACGGAACGACAACCTGTTTCGCATCGATTCATTTTGACCTGGTTCATCAGTCGAACGAGGCCACCGTCGGGCACGCCCAGTCGGCTCAGCCTCTCACGGCCCAGCAGCGGGAAGCCATCGTCAATTTCGAGATGGGCTTGTTTACCGCTCAGGTGGAGAGTCATCATGCCGGAAACCTGACAGCGCGCGGGGCGCGGGGCGGTCCGGAAATATTGAAGGACCAGGTCTATTATTTTGGCGTAAACGATGCGGTAGTTGGCGATTACCGCACCCACGCCGCTTTCAATCCCAACGCGATGTCGTTGTATAAGGCATGGAACCGCTACATACCGGATTCACCCGGGCGCAGCGATCACCTGGGCCGTCTTGCCATTGCCCGGGGTGAAGCACTTTTCAACGGCAAGCCCATCCAGATCCGGAACGTCAAGGGGTTGAATGACGAGTTGAATAGCGCCAATATTCCGGGTACATGCACGACATGCCACAATGCACCGAATGCAGGGAATCACTCGGTTCCCATGCCGCTCGATATCGGTATATCGGATGCATCACGGCGCACCCCGGATATGCCGCTGTACACGCTGCGTAACAAAGTGACGGGCGAAACGATTAAAACCACCGATCCCGGGCGTGCCCTCATCACCGGAAAATGGAAGGATATCGGCCGCTTCAAAGGCCCGGTCCTGCGAGCCGTGTCTACGCGCGCACCATACTTTCATAACGGTTCAGCCAGGGACTTGAAGGAGGTCGTCGAGTTTTATAACACCCGTTTCGGCATCGGGTTCACGGATGACGAAAAGCACGATCTGATTGCGTTTTTGAGCGCACTATAGTTTTTCAGGACTCTATTGGCCTGAGCAAGTCTCATAAAAGGCTTGCTCAGGTATCCTTCCAGACATCGATCATTTAACGGGGTCACTCGCGGGCTCCCATGGCCAGCGCGCGTTGCCGCGACCGGCCGGCCCGTTCGATTTGCTCTTCAGAATGCTCTTCACCCAGCCATCCCTGCAAATTTGCGAGCGTAATGTCAGCGAGCGCCTGTATCCAGTCGCCGCGCTCGTTGAGGCACGGGATGTAATGAAACTCCTGGCCGCCTGCCTGCATGAAAATGGTTTTGCCTTCCATGGCAATCTCTTCCAGAGTCTCAAGACAATCGGAAACGAACCCGGGGCAGACCACATCCACGCGCCGGGTGCCCTGCCTGCCGAGCTGTTCCAGCGTCACGGCGGTATACGGGCTTAACCACTCCGCCCGGCCAAACCGGGACTGGAAACATATTTGATACCTGTCTTCACCCAGCTCCAGCGCCTCCGCCAGCAACCGCCCGGTTTTCTGACACTCGCAGTGGTAGGGGTCGCCTTTTTCGAGAGTGTATCGCGGCACGCCGTGAAAACTCATCACCAATTTGTCTGGATTACCGGCCGCCATCCAGTAATCACGTATATTTTGCGCCAGCGCGGCGATATAGCCCGGGTGGTCGTGGTAATGCTTCACGGTACGCAGCGCGGGTACGTTGCGCATCGTTCCCAACTGTGCAAATACTTCGTCGAATGCCGATGCCGTACTGCTGGAAGCATACTGCGGGTAGAGCGGAAGCACCAGAATGCGGTCACAGCCATGTTGGCGCATGCGCCCCAGCACTTCGCCAATGGAAGGGCTGCCGATACTCATTGCGTATTCCACCACTGGCACGGATTCGAGACGCTTTGCCAGTGCGTCGCGTAAAAGCCGGGTCTGGCGCTCGGTATGCACCTTCAGCGGCGAACCTTCCGGCATCCAGATCTGGGCGTACTTCTCGGCTGATTTTCTGGGGCGGACGTTAAGTATGACGCCGTTCAGAATCAGCTGCCACGCCCATTGCGGAAGTTCCACCACGCGCGGATTGCTCAGAAACTGCTTGAGATAAGGCCGCAGCGCCTGCGCGGTCGGGGCATCGGGTGTGCCGAGATTGATCAGCAATACGCCGGTCTGACTCTGTGCACCGTGCTGGTAAGGGGGTTCGGGGGAGATCAAGATAACGTGCTAGGAGTCTGTCGGACTTAAAGGAAATCGGCTGCAAAAGCCGTCTGGCCGGTCCATATTTCGCCGCTTTTTCGGCCAATAGAACAACTATTGGCCTTCAAAATCGTCAAAATCTGTCCTCGCCCAGTCACTTTTTCGCTTCGATTCTTCAAGTCCGACAGGCTCCTAGGGAGCGGGTCTGACGATAGTTTATCACCCGGGAGGCGAGGGGAACCTCAACGAGTTCCGCCCGGCAGGCGAGGATCGGGATCAATGTTGTGACAGCGCACTGGAAAGCAGCCTGGCGGTGATGTCCACCACTGGAATGACGCGTTCATAAGCCATGCGGGTGGGTCCGATCACGGCGACGGTACCGACGATTTTTCCGTCCACCTCGTAGGGCGCGGTCACTACGCTGAATTCATCCAGCGTTATCATCCCTGATTCGCCACCGATGAAGATCTGTACCCCTTCTGCCTTGCGGCTGAATTCCAGCAACTGCAGCAATGCCGTCTTGCGCTCGAACAGGTCGAACAATTTTTTAAGGCTGGCCATATTGCTGGATAAATCATGTATATCCAGCAGCTTGCGTTCACCGGCCACGACCACCGTTTCGCTATTTTCGCGGATTGCTTCGTCGCCCGCCTCGATGGCCGCAGCCATGAGCGTCGTCACGTCACGCCGCAATTGCTTCAGCTCGCTCTGGAGCCGGGTGCGGATTTCATCGATGGCGCAACCGGCATAGTTTTGATTGATGAAGTTTGCCGCTTCGATCAATTCCGCCTGCGTGTAGGGCCTATCGGTGAAAAGTACCCGGTTTTGCACGTCACCGTCCGGCGTGACAATGATGAGCAGAATGCGTTTTTCCGATAATTTCATGAATTCGATGTAGCGGAATACCGCGCTGCTGCGCTTGGGCGCGACAACCACACCGGCAAAACGGGTCAATTCCGCCAACAATTGCGAAGCAGAGCTGATCAGGCGTGAAGGATTGTCCGGATGCAGCTGATTCTCGAGCTGGTGGATCTCGATGATATCGAGAGGCTTGACTACCAGCAGTGTATCGACAAAAAAACGATAGCCTTGATGCGTCGGTATCCTCCCGGCAGAAGTGTGAGGACTGGCAACAAAGCCCATTTCCTCGAGATCAGCCATGACATTCCTGATGGTGGCGGGGCTGAGATCGAGGCCGGAGAATTTCGAGAGCGAGCGCGAGCCCACCGGTTGACCTTCGCTGATGTATCGTTCGACCAGGGTCTTGAGCAGGATTTTCGCGCGCTGATTAAGCATTTGTGTATTGTACAACAGGATTCAAATTCACACGGTTCGGCTTTCCGGTTCGACCAAACCCCCGGTAGATACCCGGTGATAAATTGTCATGGCGTTGATGGCCGCGTCACATAGTCTGTCAGTCCACCGTCTACAATTACAAACCACAACTCTGGAATACTTTGTCACCTATCGGCCGATATGGTTTAATCTTGAGTACATTTTTTCAGAATCGGAGAGCGCCGCTTGCGCGCCTCCCGGATTGAGATCGAATCCCGTGATGAGTTCCCGATTTAAAACCATAGCCTTGATCGGAAAATACAAGAATCCCGACATCATCGCGCCACTGCTGAGATTGGGGCGGTATTTGCGAAGCCGGGATGTGGAGGTGATGGTGGATGCCCTCACTGCGTCCAACATCGCGGAGAACGAATACCCGGCGATGACGATGGATGAAATCGGACAGCGCGCCAATCTCGCCATAGTGCTGGGTGGAGACGGCACCATGCTCAACATTGCCCGCAAACTCGCGCCATTCAATGTTCCGCTGGCCGGTATCAATCAGGGCCGGCTCGGGTTTCTTACAGATCTTTCCATCGATACGATGGTGGAAACGCTGGGCTCGATGCTCGACGGGGAGTATATTGCGGAGCGCCGCATGCTCCTGTACGTTGAAGCATGGCGCGGCGACGCCGCCGTGTTCAACGCGCTGGCACTGAACGACGTGGCGGTGAGCCGGGGAATCGGCGGAAACATGATCGAATTCGAGGTGCGTATCAATGGCGAATATGTCTATTCGCTGCGTGCCGACGGTCTGATCGTCGCCACGCCTACGGGTTCCACGGCCTATGCGCTGTCATCGGGAGGGCCGATTTTGCACCCGAGCCTTGATTTGATTGCCCTGGTGCCAGTCAGCCCGCATACCTTGAGTAATCGTCCCATCGTGGTCGGGCCGGATGCAGTGGTGGAAATCCTGATGCATCGCACGGTCGTCGCGCTTGCCCATTCCGACAGTCATTCCCATTTCGAATTGCAGGAGCACGACCGGGTTGCCGTCCGGCGCTCCCCGCATACCGTGACCCTGCTGCATCCCTCCAACCATAGCTATTACCGTATGCTGCGCGAAAAGCTCGGGTGGAGCGGTTTACCCAGAAATCAGGTATAAACCCGCCATGCTAAAGTTTCTGAGCATCCGGGATTTCGTCATTGTCGACCATATGGAGCTGGAACTTGAGCCGGGTTTCACCGTGCTTACCGGCGAGACCGGCGCGGGCAAGTCTATCCTGATCGATGCGCTGTCACTCGTCCTGGGCGAGCGCAGCGA